>CAYXUH010000060.1:0-10694 GCA_964468685.1 uncultured Syntrophaceae bacterium
GATCTCTCCGTTGATGATGGCCTTCCGGATCAGGTCGGTCGGGCCGAATTCCGTCTTGTCGTTGACCTCGAAACCGCCGGCCCTCAGCATCAGGACGATCATTTGTCCCAGGAGGGCGCCTTCGGTGTCGATCTTCGAGCCCACCGTTACGAGGCCCTCCTGATCCGCCGCAAATGTGCCGTGATGAGGGAGAACGAACGCACACAGGAGTAGCATAAGGGTGAATAGGTACATGATTATTGATTTACTCACGGGAGAGCTCCTTTCCTGGTTGCCTGAAGACTCGTATTGTCCTTCCGGGGGTCTATTCCGAAAACCGTACCTCGACGGTCTTTACGTCCCAGAGGGGTCCTATCTTCTCCATGATCTCATCTCTGATGTTGGAGGCAAACTGGTGGTCGGCGGGGATATCGACCATGACATGAACGGTCCCCTTGTTTACCTTGATATCCTTTACCAGCTCCGTCCGGACCAGGTCCAGCCCCGAGAGGGGGTTCATCACCTTCTTGAGACGCTTGCGAACGATCTCCACGGTGGTGGATTTTTGGTCCTTGACCAGACCGTGGCGCTCTTCATAGTTTTGTATCGCCGAGCGTAGCCCCTCAACGGCGAGGACCGAGCAGTGGGCCTTGATCGCCGGGAGACCGCCCAGGGCCTCCGATGCCTCCTTCCAGTCGATCTTCTTGGCCTCCTCGAGGGTCTTCCCCTTGGCGAGTTCGGTGATGATGGAACCCGTGGCTATGTTGGAGGCGCAGCCGTAGGATTCGAATTTGATGTCCGTGATCCGCTTCGTCTCGGGATCGACCTTTATATGAACCCCCACCATGTCCCCGCAGGCCGGACTACCCTCCATGGCGTTCCCGTCGGGATTCTCGATCTTACCTACGTTGCGGGGGTGACGAAAGTGCTCCAGTACCTTTTCAGTGTATGGGAATGTCATTTTTGATCCTCCTTGTTATCAGCCAGCGGGCTGATTTTTCTCAGTTCAACGACCACTTCCGTGATCGTGTCCACCACCTCATCCACATCCTCCATGGTATTATAGCGGCCGAAGGAAAAGCGGATGGACCCGTGCGCCCGCTCGTGGTCCCCGCCTATCCCGAGGATCACGTGGCTTGCCTCCAGTGAGCGGCTGAAGCAGGCGGAGCCGGTGCTGACGGCAAAGCCGCGCATGTCGAGATGGAGGGTGATCGATTCCCCCTCCACGAAATGGAAGGTGATGTTCGCGTTCTGCGGGGTCCTCTTGGAGCGGTGCCCGTTCAGGGTCGTATTCGGCACCTCGGCCAACACGCGGTCGATGAGATGGTCCCGCATCATCGTGATCTGTTCGTTCTCTTCGGGGGTGACCAGCTCGGCCGCCTTGGCGAAGCCGATGGCCCCCGGGATATTCTCCAATCCGGCCCTGAGGTTGAACTCCTGGAATCCCCCGTCCATCCATTTGGCGATCGGCGTGTCCTTGCGTATGTAAAGTCCGCCGATTCCCTTCGGGCCGTGAATCGTGTGTGGGGAGACAGTGATCAGATCCACCTTTACCTTTTGGGAGTCCAGGGGCATCCGCGCGAAGGTGTGCGTGGCATCGGTGTGAAAGAGGACGCCTCTGTCCCGACAGATGCGCCCGATTGTCTCGATGTCCTGGACCGTTCCGATCTCCTGGTTCGCGTGCTGGATAGAAACGAGGATGGTCTTGTCGGTGATCGCTTCCCTGAGCCTGTCAGGGTCGATACGACCTTCGGAATCCACACCCAAATAGGTAACAGAAAAGCCCTGTTTCTCGAGCGCCCTGGCGCTGTGCAGGATGGGAAAATCCTCGATTGCGGAGATGATGATGTGCCGTCCCTTCTTTTCGCCGAGGGCCAGGGCCACCCCCTTGACGGCCAGGTTGCTCGATTCCGTGCTCCCCGAGGTGAAGATGATCTCCCCTCCGTTAGCGCCCATATGGTGCGCGATTTCCTCCCGGGCTCCCTCCAGGGCCTCACGGGCCTCGAGTCCGAGGGAGTAGCCGAACTCCGACGTGGCGACGGGGTAGGTCTCGAAGAAGTAGGGTGTCATCGCTTCCAACACCCGTTCGTCCATCCGTGTCGCCGCGGCGTTGTCCAGATACACGGTCTTATCAATCATGAAAGTCTCTCCTTATATGAATAAGGTTATGTTCGATTCCCGCGCCTCCTGTACGTATGTCCCCACGGCGCCGTATTCATCGATCAGATCCTGCCGAAGATCTTCCTGCCTGATCCCCATGATCTGCATCGTCATCTCGCAGGCGATAATCTTCCCCCCCAGTTCTTTGAAGTCCTGGAGGAGCCGTTCCAGGGAGGCCACGTTCGCCGCCTTCATCCGCCGTCGTACCATCCATTTTCCAAGGCCGAGAAGATTCATGCTGGAGAGCGCCCCCTTTTCCAACTTTCCCGTGACGAGGCGTTCAAGACCCCAGAAGGTGAAGTAGAGCGAGGCCTCCATCCCCATCGATAACGCGCCGGTGGCTATGATGAGGGCGCTGTACAGCTTGTCCATGTCGCCGCTGTGAACGACGATGGTCGCTTTTTCGGTCATGTCTGCACGTTCCTTTCCGTCAGGTGCCGACCTTGATGGTCCACACGTCCCCCTCTTCCTGTATGTCCACCAGTTTCAGGCCCAACGCCTTGAGGGCCATCGGTATCTCTTTCTTGGAAGCGGGGTGTGTCCCGATGATCTCCACGGTATCCCCCGGCGATGCCTTTCGGAGCGCCTTGCGGGTCTCCACCAGGGGCACCGGGCAGGTCTCTCCCCGTACGTCCACCTTTATATCAGCCATGCCAGGTACCTCCTCAGCCGCGCCCGGTTTCCGGGGCACGGTGTAGGCTATAATTGATTCGGCTCGCGCGCTAATGGGTCTTCGTGGAAGACAGGATTCGCTTTCACTCCTTCAGATCTTTTTTCATTTCGTCAAATTTCTCTTTGGTGATTTCACCCTCTGCGTATCGTTTTTTGAGGATATCCAGGGGAGTTTCGTGCGGCGAGGTGCCGAAACCACCCACTTTTGACGCCCGCATGAGCGAATAGACGATCAAGACAACAGCGATGAGAAGTAATATCCACATAAACATTCCTCCGAAACCGGGACCCATCATACGCCCCCATCCGTACCAGCACTCGCGCTCACCGATGTCGGCAAAGGCACAGACCGGGAACAACAAAATCGCTCCCGCACCGAAAAGATATTTTTTCATGATGAAGTCTCTTCTCTTGCCGTGATCCCCGTCTAAAAGATTCCGGTTAGGAACAACCCCGACACGACATTAAGAAACAGAAGTGCAAGCGTTACGCGCCCCGACCAGCGGTGCAGGGATCTCACCCGCACAATTTTTCTCTTCAACTGTGTAACTCCCAGTGTGTATGTACACAGGGCGGACAGGGTTATAAAAAGGCCCAGCCAGGCATGTGGTACCGCTAAGTGCTGGCCCGTCTGCCGGGAAACCATGTACAGCGCCGCCATAAATCCGAGAAGCACGAACACAATTCCCACGGTAACGAACCGACGGTGAAGGCGAAGCCACCACGGCTTTTGCCTCATGAACATTGCCGTGAAAACACCGGCGGTCAGTGAGAGAAATCCCGCCAGCATACAACCTGCGTGGATGATAACCATAGGGCAGCCCCCGCCTTCGATCTTCAGTCTGGAACCCTTATTACTTACCGATAGTAAGCTCTCCCGTCTTCGAACCGAAATAGTTGCACTTGGCCTTGACCTTCAGCGTATCCCCCGCTTTCGCCTCCATGGGATAGGTGTACGTAAAGGAAGAGGGGGTCGATTGGCTGGTGTACTCATGGGTTGCGACAGGCTCCCCGTTTTTTGTGATGGTTACTTTCTTGACATAGTGTTTCTGGGGATTCGATACGGAGTGAGAGATGCTTACGCTCAGTGTCTGGGAGTCTGAATCGTATGTTAGTGTGACATCCTTCGGGCCATGGGCCTGTGACGCTGCAGGCCACAGGCAGATCGCCAGAAAGGACAGGAGGAGACAGAAGATATACGCCTGGGGAGATACTCGGTTATAAGACATGATGGGGCCTCCTTTTTTCTGTAAGGTTGCTTGGTTTGCTTTACCCCCGGTTAACCGCCTGCTGTCTGCGGAAAGGCGGTATTGCTGTATAAATATTCAACCCTTTCCTTATGCTTCATCTCTTCATTGGCTATCTTGAGGAGCATTGTTTTTGCCTCACCATCCGGGTGCAGGTCGGCGAGAGCCCGGTAAAAATGGTATGACTGGAGTTCTCTGTGCGCCGCGACAAGATACACCTCCGAGCTGTCCATGTCCTCTGTGATGTCGGGTTCTTCCAGATGTTCGGCTATCTTGTAGTCGACGACATCGGCCAGGCGCAATGAATCAGATTCGTAGCGACCGTCGCGGTAGCTCACCAGAAACTCACGGTGCTTTTGCTCCTCGTCCGCGAGAAAGGCCAGCGTGCCCTTGGCGTCCGGATCCTCAACCTTGTCGGAAAGGCCCCGGTAAAAGTCATAGGCCTCCACCTCTCTGTCGATTGCGATGTCGATGAGACTTTCCAGTTTTTTCTTCTTCATGTTCGATCCTCCATCAGAAACACTTTGTTTATATGAATCTCAGGGCAACGATCTTAGGATTGCTGACCGGCAGACCGGAAAGAGGGAGGGGTAGAGAATCAGGAGGAATGGGTAGCGCTGAAGAGGATTTTGTTTTTGAGGTGAAGTGTGCCAGATTGGTAGAGTATGACAAAAAGGGTGTTTAGTGTCAAGCCGGAGTCCATAAAAAATGCCCGGGGGATATTCCCCGGGCATTGATGTCTGTAACTAAGATGGTTGTGCAGATGCCTATTTGTCTTTGTCCACTTCCTCAAAATCGGCATCCACCACGTCATCGTCGGTCTTTGCAGATTCGCTCTGGGCGCCCTCTTCCGAGGTCCCGGCAGCGCCCGCCTCCTCTTGTTTAGCGGTTGCGTTCGCGTATATGGCCTCTGCCAGTTTGTGCGATGCCTGGGTCGCTTCCTCCTGGGCGGCCTTTATGGCTTCGACGTCATCCCCCTCCATGGCCGTCTTGAGCTTGGCGATGGACTCTTCGATCTTGGTCTTCTGGTCGGCGTCTATCTGGTCTCCCATCTCTTTCAGGTTCTTCTCAATGCCGTATGTCATTGAATCGGCCTGATTCTTCACCTCGATCAGTTCCCGTTTCTTCTTGTCCTCTTCCTCATGGGCCTCACCTTCTTTGACCAGATTGTCAATCTCTTCCTCGGAAAGGCCGCTCGAAGCGGTGATCTTGATGCTCTGCTCTTTCCCCGTGCCGAGATCCTTTGCGGATACATGGACGATGCCGTTGGCGTCGATATCGAAGGTGACGTCGATCTGTGGGAGCCCCCTGGGTGCCGGCGGAATACCGGTCAGTTCAAATCTTCCCAGCGTCCTGTTGTCCGCTGCCATGGAGCGTTCTCCCTGCAGGACATGGATACTCACCGCCGGCTGGTTGTCGGCGGCCGTGGAGAATGTCTGGCTCTTCTTGGTCGGGATGGTGGCATTTTTCTCGATGAGCTTTGTCATGACACCTCCCAAGGTCTCGATGCCGAGGGACAGGGGCGTTACGTCCAGAAGGAGGACGTCCTTTACGTCACCGGCCAGCACACCGCCCTGGATGGCGGCTCCGACGGCAACCACCTCATCGGGGTTAACCCCCTTGTTTGGTTCCTTGCCGAATATCTCCTTAACCTTCTGCTGCACGCGGGGCATGCGGGTCATTCCTCCGACAAGGATAACTTCGCTGATGTCAGAAGCTGCGAGACCCGAGTCCTTCAGCGCCAGCTTGCAGGGGGCATCGAGCTTGTCTATCAGGTCGGAGACGAGCATCTCCAGCTTTGCCCTGGTCAGCTTCATGTTGAGGTGTTTGGGACCGGACGCGTCGGCCGTGACGAAGGGGAGGTTGATATCCGTCTCCATGGCTGTGGAGAGCTCCATCTTTGCCTTCTCCGCCGCTTCCTTGATGCGCTGGAGGGCCATCTTGTCGGTTCTCAGGTCAATCCCCTGGTCCTTCTTAAACTCGTCCGCTATGTAGCCGATCAGTTTCTGGTCGAAATCTTCACCCCCCAGGTGGGTGTCGCCGTTAGTCGATTTGACCTCAAAGACGCCCCCCCCCAGTTCCAGGACGGAGATATCGAAGGTTCCCCCGCCCAGATCGAAGACCGCGATCTTCTCGTCCCCCTTTTTGTCGAGACCGTAGGCAAGGGCCGCCGCGGTTGGTTCATTGATTATCCTCAGGACGTTCAGTCCCGCGATCTTTCCGGCATCCTTCGTTGCCTGCCTCTGTGAGTCGTTGAAATAGGCGGGAACCGTGATTACCGCGTCGGTCACCGTTTCTCCCAGGTAGTCTTCCGCGGTCTGTTTCATTTTTGCCAGTACCATCGAAGAGATCTCCGGCGTGCTGTAGTCCTTTCCCCTGACCGTTATCTGAGCGTCACCATTTTTCGCCTTGGTGATCTTGAAGGGGCTGATGGTGATATCGTACTGGACCATCTTTGAAGAGTGTTTCCTCCCTATCAGTCTCTTGACCGCGTACACGGTGTTCTCGGGGTTGGTAACCGCCTGTCGCTTGGCGGTCTGCCCGACCAGTCGTTCGCCGCTTTCCGTGAAAGCGATCACTGACGGTGTGGTCCTGTTCCCTTCCTGATTTGCTATGACAACCGGGTCACCCCCTTCCATGACGGCGACGCACGAGTTCGTTGTCCCCAGATCGATTCCTATAATCTTACCCATTGTGATACGACCTCCTAATCATAATATTCTATTTATTATATATGCTTCGAGATGGATACCTTGGACGGCCTCAACAGCCTGCCGTTCAGCAGGTATCCCGTTTCAAATTCTTCCGCAACCTTGTTATCCTGTCCCTTTTTACCCTCCACCTGCATGAGCGCTTCGTGGAAGTTGGGATCGAAATCTTTGCCCACGGCATCTATCTTTGTGGCGCCGTGCTTGCCGAGTACGGAGATAAGGGTGTCGCGGATCAATTTCAGCCCGTCGACAAATGCCTCAAAATCCCCCGATTCGGCCTCCTGCCCCAGGGCCCTCTCCATGCTGTCCACTGCCGGCAGGATGTCCCTGAGCAGGTTTTCATTCGCGTATTTCATGAAGTCCTGGCGGTCCCTCGCCGCCCGTTTTTTGTAGTTCTCAAGCTCGGCGACGGCGCGCAGGTAGCTATCGTGGTTTTCCAAAGCCTCTCTCTCGACCTCTTCCAGCCGTGCGATCAGTTCCTTCTTTGAAGTCGGCTTCGCGCGGACGGTGTCCCGCTTCTCCCCGCCCGTCTGTGTCTCTTCCGTATGTTTTTTGTCTTCACTCAACTCTTCTGCCATGATGCTATGCGTATCCTTTATCCTTCAGGGTTGTTTTCCGGTTTTTTGAACAGTCTGTAGTCCACCATCTCACAGATGACATGCCCTGCCGTAATGTGCGCCTCCTGGATACGGGGCGTACTGTTAGAGGAAACGTTAAGGCACAGGTCTGCCATTCCTGCAATTTGGCCCCCATCCTTTCCCGTGAATGCCATGGTTACCATTTCCAACTTGCTCGCGGCTTCGAAGGCCTTTACCACATTGGGAGAGGAGCCGCTGGTGCTGATACCCCACGCCACGTCCCCTTTGTGTCCGATGGCCCGTATCTGCTTGGAGAAGATCTCCGAGAAATCATAGTCATTGGCGATGCTCGTTATCACGGATGTGTCCGTGCTCAGCGCGATTGCCGGGAGGGGTGGTCGTTCTATGAGAAACCGGTTGACGAATTCCGCCGCAATGTGCTGGGCATCCGCGGCGCTGCCTCCGTTTCCGAAGAGGAGTATCTTCTTGCCTCCCTTCAGGGCCTGCGTTATGACATCGACCGCCTTGACCAATCGGGAGAGGTTTTCATTCACGAAAACCTCTTTCACGCGACTGCTTTCCCTAAATATTCGTATGATTATGTCTTCAATATCTTCCACGTTTCCCCCATTGTTCCCGTCCTGAAAAGTAATATATTTATCACCCCTTCATATGTCAAGGAAGGGACGTGAATAATTGGAAAAATGGGATTGAAAGAATACCTGAGACGTGTTAGAGGTTCCTTCCACATTGATTAAGGGAGCGCGACATGACGAGAAAGTACAACCCCGCGAAAATAGAGGAAAAATGGCAGAAACGCTGGGAGAATGAAAAGACGTTCGCGGTGAGCGAAGAGGTCGCGAAGAAGAAATATTATCTCCTGGAGATGTTCCCCTATCCCTCCGGAAGGATCCATATGGGGCACGTGAGAAACTATGCCATCGGCGATGTGGTGGCACGGTACAAGAAGATGCGCGGATGTAACGTGCTGCATCCCATCGGATGGGATTCCTTTGGTATGCCCGCGGAGAATGCCGCCATCGAGCACGGGATACCCCCGGCGAAGTGGACAAACGAAAACATCGACTCCATGAAGGTGCAACTCAAGAGGATGGGCTTCAGCTATGACTGGGACCGAGAGATATCCACCTGTGAACCGGAATACTACCGGTGGGAGCAGCTCTTTTTCCTCTGGATGTACGAAAAAGGCCTCGCCTATAAGAAAGGGGGATCCGTCAACTGGTGCCCCACCTGCAAGACCGTCCTGGCGAACGAACAGGTGGAGGCGGGTTTGTGCTGGCGGTGCGACAGTGAGGTTACCGAAAAGTATTTTGACCAGTGGTTCTTCCGTATCACCGCTTATGTGGAGGAGCTCCTGGAATCCTGCGACAAACTGACCGGCTGGCCCGAGAGGGTCCTCACGATGCAGCGAAACTGGATCGGCAAGAGCCACGGCTGCGAACTCGTCTTCCCCATGGCTGGCTCCGATGATGTCATCAAGGTCTTTACCACCCGGCAGGACACGATATTCGGCGCCACCTTCATGCTCATAGCCGCGGAGCACCCGCTGGTGATGGAGCTTGCGAAGGGGAAAACGGTGGAGCAGGATGTCAGAGCCTTTGTCGGGCGCGTCAAAAAACAGGACAAGATGATGCGAACCTCCGATTATTATGAGAAGGAGGGTGTATCCCTGGACGCCTACTGCCTCAACCCGGCGACGAACAAGAAGATGCCGATCTACGCCGCGAACTTTGTCCTGGCGGACTACGGGACGGGCTGCGTCATGGCGGTCCCCACGCATGATCAGAGGGACTTTGAATTTGCCGAAAAGTACGGGCTTGAGAAGATCGTGGTGATCCAGAATCCCGATGAACCTCTTGATGCCGAGACCATGACCGAGGCCTATGTGGATGAGGGGATCCTTGTCAATTCCGGAAAATTTGACGGGATGAAGAATCTGCAGGCCCTCGAGGACATCGCACAGTACCTTGAGTCGAAAGGCCGAGGGAAAAAGACCATCGAATATCGCCTGAGGGACTGGGGCATATCCCGCCAGCGCTACTGGGGCGCGCCCATCCCGATGATCAACTGCGAGAAATGCGGGGTCGTCCCCGTCCCCGAAGATGACCTTCCCGTTGTCCTGCCAAAGGACGTGGCATTGACGGGTGAAGGAGAATCTCCGCTCGGGAAGATCGCCTCATTCGCGGATGTCACCTGCCCGAACTGTGGCGGGCCGGCAAAGCGGGAGACGGACACGATGGACACCTTCGTCGAGTCCTCGTGGTACTTCGCCCGGTATTGCTCGGCGCACCATGACCAGAAACCGGGCCTCGACCGGGCGGCGGTGGATTACTGGATGCCCGTCGATCAGTATATCGGCGGGATTGAACACGCGATCCTGCACCTTCTTTACGCGCGGTTCTACACGAAGATGCTCAGGGATTTCGGTGTGTTCGGAGTGGACGAGCCCTTTGCCAATCTGCTGACACAGGGGATGGTCTGCAAGGAGACGATGAAGTGCGCGGAGCATGGCTACCTGCTCCCGGAAGAGGTCAAGGACGGAAAGTGCGTGCACTGTGACTGTGAGGCGACGATAGGGAAGACCGAAAAGATGTCGAAGTCCCTGAAGAATGTCGTCGATCCCAACTATATTATCGATGAGTACGGCGCGGACACGGCGCGGATATTCTGCCTCTTTGCCGCGCCCCCCGAGAGGGATCTGGAATGGAGCGATCAGGGGGTTGACGGCTCCTTCCGTTTCCTCAGCAGGGTATGGCGCATCGTTGTGGATTATCTCGATGATATACGAGATGTGGCGCCCTTCGGCGGCGGGGAGGAAATTTCCGGCGATCTGAAGATCCTGAGGAAGAAGACCCACCAGACCGTCAAGAAGGTGACGACCGATATTGAAGACCGGTTCCACTTCAACACGGCGATCAGCGCGGTTATGGAACTGGTGAACACCCTCTATCAGACGGGGCGCCCGGAGCCGGGGGACACGAAGTCCCTCTCCGTGATACGTGAAACGGTGGAAAACATCATCATCCTCCTGTCACCGATCGTGCCGCATATGACAGAAGAGCTCTGGGAAATGGTCGGGGGGGAGCAGCAACTTTCCGACACCCCCTGGCCCTCTTTTGACGAGACGGTTGCGGCGGAGGAAGAGATAACGATCGTCGTTCAGGTCAACGGAAAGGTGCGGAGCCGCCTGCAGGTTGCCGCATCCGAGTCCGATGAAACGATCAAGGAGCTTGCTTTAAGCGACGGAAAGATTAAACAGCTTATTGGGGACAAGCAGGTGATCAAGGAGATCTATGTCCCGAAAAAACTGGTCAATATCGTCGTTA
>CAYXUH010000061.1:0-10659 GCA_964468685.1 uncultured Syntrophaceae bacterium
AATTGGCGGAAGTGCATGGGAATCGAACCCACCTGGGACGGTTCTAGCGCCCCACACCGGATTTGAAGTCCGGGAGGCCCACCAGTGACCTTGGCACTTCCGCACGAACCTTTGATTTATTGTTATCTTTTTCCCTGACGGTTGTCAATCACCCAGGTATTCCGGGTCTTTCGTGAAATCTTGAGAATTGTCGAGGAGCTGTACCATGACCTCACTCCCCGCCTTCACGAAATCGGCATTCTCAGGGACAACCATAATCCCGTTTGCAAGAACCATGGAGCTCAGGATGCCCGACCCCTGTTCCCCCGTGATTTCAACGACAAAACTGTCTCCCTGACTCCGTACCCGGGACCTGAAAAAATATCGGAGCCCCTTTTTCTTTTGTATGTCATGGGTCAGGGTTGCCCGTATGGCCCTGCGAAAGATGTTCTCATGCCCGGTCATCTTCAGTATCGCGGGCCGTACGTACTGTTCAAAGGTGACCATCGACGAAACAGGATTACCGGGAAGCCCGAAGACCGGTTTTCCCTCTCTGGAACCGAAGGTCATCGGTTTGCCGGGGCGCTGTGCCACCTGCCAGAGTTCAACACCAATGCCCATATCCTCCATGACGTCTTTTACAAAGTCGTAATCCCCGACCGATACTCCGGCTGAGGATACGATGACATCGGCCCGGAGAGCGGCCTTGAATTTCTCGGTCAGGGCTTCTTTGGTGTCCTTTGCGATACCGAGTTGAAGCGGCATGCCCCCGCATTCCATCACCTGTGCCGCGAGGGAATAACTGTTGCTGTTCACGATCTTTCCGGTTGACGCCGCGTCATCGATATCCACGAGTTCGTCGCCGGTGGATATGAGCGCCACCAAGGGCCTTCGATATACCTTCACGAAGGAGCGTCCGAGGGAGGCCAGCATCCCGATCTCCGCAGGTCTCAGGACCGTCCCCGCGCGTATAACCAGATCTCCTGTCTTGACGTCTTCTCCAGCATATCTGACATTCTCACCGCGAGTGGCCGGCGCGTATATCCGCACACCGGCGTCATCGCACTTTGTTTCTTCCACCTTTACAACGGCATCGACCCCCTCCGGCATGTGGGCACCCGTCATAATCCGCGCCGCCTCGCCGGACCCTACCGTTTTTTGAGGTTCATGACCAGCCGGTATATCCTCGATAACAGTAAGAACAGCAGGCAATTCGGCGCCGGCGCCAACCGTATCTTCCGATCTCACCGCGTAGCCGTCCATCGCCGAGTTGTCCTTCGGGGGGATGGCGCGTGGGGCATGGATATCCTCTCCGATAACCCTTCCCAGAACACTCAGGATATCCGTTTTTTCAAGATCGAGGAGGGGTATGGAATCGAGGATGTGATCCAGCGCCTCTTTGACCGTTATCATGTTGTGACTCCTTGGCTCCTGAAATAAAGGCTGTATCAAAGCTGTGTACGAAGGCCCTTAGTATATTAAACCCGTATTCTTGTCAATTATTTCTACCTTGAATAAATGTGATCTATGGTATATTCAGTCCCTTTATTTTGATGCTTGGGTAACCACGAAGAGGAACCGATATGGGGATGATAGAGACACAGGAACAGATCAGGAGGCTGCTGGATGATAAGAACGCCATCCTGCTGGCCCACTACTACCAACGCGATGAGATACAGGACATCGCGGACATACTGGGTGATTCTCTGGCCCTCAGCATGGAGGCGGCTGATACGATGGCAGATGTTATCGTCTTCGCGGGCGTGCGGTTCATGGCGGAGAGCGCCTCGATCCTGTCGCCGGGCAAGACGGTCCTCCTCCCCCGCCTCGACGCGGGATGTCCCCTGGCTGACACAATCACCGTCGAAGAACTGGAAAAGGCCAAGGCGGAGCATCCGGGCGCCACGGTGGTGACGTACGTCAACTCATCGGCTCAGATCAAGGCCCGCAGCGACATATGCTGCACCTCCGCCAATGCCGTGCGCATCGTGAACAGCCTTGACGCGGACACCGTCCTGATGATTCCTGACGGGAATCTCGCCCGCTATACCGCGCGATTTACCGAAAAGGATATAATCCCATGGAAGGGATTCTGTTATGTGCATAACAACCTCCTGCCGGATCATATACGGAAGGTGAAAAACGCACATCCCGGGGCCCCCGTCGCCGTCCATCCCGAATGCCGTCCGGAGGTCATCGAAATGGCGGACTTTGTCGGGAGCACGGGGGGAATCTTGAAGTTTGCCCGCGAGATCGATGCCCAAGAGGTCATTATCGGGACGGAGCAGGGGATTATGCATCAGTTGAACAAGGAAAGTCCGGACAAGACATTTCTCCCCGCTTCTGACCATCTGATCTGCCTGGACATGAAGTGCATGACCCTCGATGACATCCTCAGCTCTCTACTGGAGATGAAGCACGTGATACAGGTACCCGAAGAAATACAGGTTCCCGCGAGCCTCACCCTGAGCAGGATGCTGGAAACATCGAGGTAGGATAAGAAACATACTTTTTGCGTGAGGAAACGAATATACAAAGATACGCCATTCTCGGATTCCTCCCTCCGCGCACTCATCGACACAATCCGGCGGGGGGACGATCAGGTGGATATCTGCGGTCTTCAGGGGTCCGCGAAGGCCTTTATTACCTCTTTCCTCTTTAGAGACATAAAACGGACCACTCTCTGTATAACCCCCTCCAGGCGAGATGCGCTTGACACCTTTCGTGATTGTTCCTTCTTTCTCGGCGGAGAGGATGTCCTGTTCTTCCCACCGTGGGAAATCGTCCCCCCGGACGAGACCCTCTCCAGGCAGAATGAAATAGCAACTGTGCGGGCTGGTGTCTTATCGAGACTCCTGTCAGGGAGACCGGCCATAGTGATTGCTCCCTTGAGCGCTCTAATGCAGAAAGTCGCGCCGGCAGGGATCTTCGAAAACTATATCGAAACCATCTCCATCGGAGACGAACGGGACCGGGACCGGCTGACCGAGAAACTATCCCAGGGTGGTTATCAGAGAGTCCCCCTGGTGGAGCAAGCGGGAGAATTCAGTCTGAGAGGATATATCGTCGATCTCTTCCCTCCGGGACACCCCTCCCCCTTCAGGATGGAATTTGTCGGTGACGAGATCGAATCGATCAGGGAGTTTGATCCCGCGACACAAAGATCCCGGCGGGAGATTGTAGACTTTGTCCTGTCTCCGGCGGGAGAGGTTATCCTGTCTGAGGGATCAAAGATGCGAGCCCTGAGAAATCTGAGGACCCGACTCAATGAATCGGGAGTTTCAAGAACTCGGAGGGAACGGATCACGGATGCGCTCGAGAGCGACGTGCTGTCTTTGGCGAATCCGCAGTTCCTCCCGCTGTTCTACGGAGAAAACGGTCTGGGGACTCTCTTTCAGTATCTTCCCGGAAACACGTTGACCATCTGTGAAAGTCCCGGCGTTATGGAAAAGGCCGCGGAGGAGGCCATAAACGACGCGGACAGAGTTGCCCGAAAGGCCGTAGACGAGGGGAGATTTTTTCTTGAGAAGGATCTCTTTCTGACATCGTGGGACGATATCTCCCTGATGTGCGAAGATCTCCAGAAGATATACATCGACCGCTTGCAGGCCGAAGCCCCGATCCCTTTTGAGATAGAGCAGATAGATGTAACGGCCGATCATGATCGTCACGCAGAGGAAGAGGGCCTCCTTGCCCCCCTCGCAGACAGGATCAGATCGTGGATCAGCAAAGGCTCCCTGGTCAACTTCCTCTGCACACAGGGAGATATCCCGAAGATGGAACACCTCCTGGAGGGATATTCTCTCCCCGTTCGCCGGTCAGAAAGTCCTGTGCTCTCCGATCTTGAATCTATGGAGAGGGGATGCCTCATCCTCAGGGAGGGAAGGATAACCAGGGGATTTTCATACCCCGGCATGAGGACGGTCGTCGTCAGCGAAGAGGAGATCTTCGGGACAAAAACACGCAGGAGGCGTAGGCCCCGTGCCCGGGATGGATACTTTCTCAGGTCGTTCGGAGAGCTGGAAGAGGGAGACTTTGTCGTCCATGTGGATCACGGTATCGGCCGATACCAAGGGCTCGAACGGTTGACGTTCGGTGCTGTGGAAAACGATTTTCTCCTCCTCGAATACAGGGATAAAGACCGCCTCTATATCCCCGTCGACCGGCTGAATCAGATACAGCGGTACATCGGCCCCGACGGCCACATCCCGCAGGTGGAGAAGCTGGGGGGCACCTCCTGGGAGGCGGTCAAGAAAAAGGTCAAACAGTCGGTGCGGGCAATTGCGGAGGAGTTGGTTTCGATCTACGCCGCCAGAGAGGTAATGAGCGGACACACCTTTTCCCCCTCCGACAGAGACTATGAGGAATTCTCCTCCTCCTTCGAGTTTGAAGAGACCCCCGATCAGACTCGGGCCATCGAAGATGTCTATTACGACATGGGCGACTCAAAACCGATGGATCGGCTCGTATGCGGCGATGCCGGATTCGGAAAGACGGAGATCATTCTCCGGGCCTCCTTCCGGGCCTCCGTGGACAACAAACAGGTGGCGATCCTGGTCCCCACGACCATTCTCGCGGAGCAGCACTACCGGACATTTGTCGAACGATTTGACCATTATCCCGTTCGCATAGAGGTCCTGAACCGCTACAAGACGAGCGCCCAGCAGAAAAAGATCGTGAGGGATATAGAGGGAGGTCTTGTGGATATCGTTATCGGTACCCACCGCCTCCTGCAGAAGGATGTCAGGTTCAGGGATCTCGGTCTGGTGGTTATCGACGAGGAACAGCGTTTCGGCGTAGCTCACAAGGAAAAACTCAAAAAGCTCCGGGCTCTCGTTGATGTACTGACACTGACAGCGACTCCCATACCAAGGACGCTGCAGCTCTCTCTCATCGGGATACGGGATCTCTCCGTCATCGATACCGCCCCGCAGGAACGCCGCCCCGTGGAGGTCCATATCTCCGAATTCAAAGAGGATCTCATTAAAGACGCGATCGGACGTGAACTCGAGAGAGGGGGACAGGTCTTTTTTATCCACGACAGGGTCCGATCCATACACAGCATCGCGCGCCTCGTCGAAAAACTGGTTCCCCACGCAAAGATAGGAGTCGCGCACGGACAGATGAAGGCGAAGGAACTTGAGGATATCATGGTCGGATTCGTTCGCAGAGACTTCAACGTCCTCGTCTGTACCACGATCATAAGCTCAGGTGTGGATATACCGGCGACCAATACCATAATCATCAACCGTGCAGACCGGTTTGGTCTTTCCCAGCTCTACCAGCTGAGGGGGCGAGTCGGCCGGGGGAATGAGAACGCGTATGCGTATCTCCTGATCCCCGAAGAATCGGTCCTTTCGCGCGATGCACGGAAGAGACTCTCCATAGCACGGGAATTTTCGGAACCGGGGTCCGGGTTCAAGGTGGCGACGCACGATCTGACCATCCGGGGGGGTGGAAGCGTTCTGGGTGTCTCCCAATCGGGGCACATATCGGCCATCGGTTACGAGCTCTATACGGAACTGATGGAAAAAACCATACGGGAACTGAAGGGGGAGCGGCATCCGGAAGAAGAGATCGATCCCGAGATACACCTCGGCATACCCGCGTTTATACCCGATGATTTTATAGCGGATACGCATACCAGATTGATGACATACAAGAGGATATCAATGGTCTCTTCGGAAGATGATCTGCCGGGTATCAGAGATGAGCTTGCTGATTGTTACGGCGCAATTCCTCCCCAGGTAGACACCTTTATAGATATTATACGGATCAAGAACAGGCTCAGGAAGATACTGGTGAAAAAGATGGAGTACAACGGCACGGAGCTGTGTATCTCCTTCCGCGAAGACAGTCCCGTCGATCCTGCCCGGATCATAGGCCTCTCGCAGGAAAAATCAAAGGGGGTGAGGTTCACGCCCGACAACCGGTTGATCGTTTCCATGCCTGATCTCGAGGGGGAAGACATTATCGACCGGGCAAAGGACCTTCTCGGAGAACTGGAGATTGAAGAACAGTGAATATTCTGATAACGTAGCTCAATTACAAATAATGCGGGGGGATTGCGTATGAAATTAAAAATATTTATTATCGGCATCTTTCTCATCTTCTTCTCAACTGCGCTTTATGCCGCCTCTGAAGACCGGATTATCGCCGTCGTGAATACCGACGTGTTAACCCTTTCCGACCTTGAAACCGCTCTCCAGCCGGTCCTAAAGAGAATTGAAAAGATCCCTGAGGAGAAGAAGAGAAAAGAGGTGGCGGCCCAGGCCAGGATGGCGGTCCTGAAACAATTGATAGATGACCTGCTGATCGAACAGGAAGCGGTGAAGCTGAGGATTATCGCGACGGATAAGGAAGTGGACGGAGTTCTTGAGAGCATACTTAGAGATGAAGGTATATCTATTCAAAAGTTCAAGGAAACTCTCGCCGAGAAAGGGGCTACGCTTGGTGAATATAAGGATGAAATCAGGAGAAGTCGCGTACAGAGGAAAATAGTAGAGAGAACGGTAAAATCCAAGGTGGCTGTCAGTGAGGAAGAAATAGGAGAATACTACGCCGAACACAGGGCCACGTATGAAGGCAAAGAGGCAAACAGGATACAACAGATACTGATCGTGAAACCGAAGACTGCCAGCGACGACGGCTACACGGCACTCCGTGCACAGGCGGAAGCGATCTTGAAAAAACTGAAAGATGGTGAATCATTCGATCTCCTGGTGGGCACTTACTCGCAGGGGCCTGCCGCTGGGTCCAGGGGTGATCTGGGCTTCGTTGAAAAGGGGATGATGTTTCCCGAGGTAGATGCGGCGGCCTTCAGTCTTAAGACGGGGGAGATAAGCTACGTCATAGAATCTCCTGTTGGTTTCCACATCATAAAAATTATAGACAGAAGGGGTGCCGGGATCAAACCTATCGAAAATGTACGAGAGGAGATCATCGCAAAGATAGGAAATGAGAAGATGAAGAAAAAATTTGAGGAGTGGCTGAAAGAACTGAGGGAAAGATCCCTCGTCGAGATACGGTTGTAACCGGTCACGGTGTTTCAAAACCAGCAAAACCAGATATGAATTATATAAAAATACGGGGTGCGAGCCAGCACAACCTGAAGAGTATCAATCTTGACATCCCGAGGGACAAACTGGTTATTTTAACCGGCGTGTCCGGCTCCGGCAAGTCTTCCCTCGCCTTTGACACTATCTACGCAGAGGGACAACGGCGGTACGTGGAATCACTCTCCACCTACGCGCGCCAGTTCATCGGCCAGATGGATAAGCCGGAGGTTGAATCCATTGAGGGTCTCTCCCCCGCTATAGCCATCGAGCAGAGGACCGCGAGTCGCAATCCCCGCTCAACAGTCGGCACGGTAACCGAGATATACGATTACCTGCGCCTCCTCTTCGCCCGGGTGGGTATCCCCCACTGCTATAACTGCGGGAAACCGATCGAGGCACAGACCATCGACATGATGGCCGACAGGGTACAGACCCTTCCTGAAGGTACAAAGATCAACGTCATGTCGCCCATAGCCAGGGGGAAGAAGGGGGAGTTTCAGAAGGAACTGAAGAGGCTGCGCAAAGAGGGCTTCGCCCGCGTCCGAGTCGACGGAATCCCATTGGATCTTGCCGAGGACAACATCGCGCCGGACAAGAACAAACGCCATGACATAGAGGTGGTGGTTGACCGACTGATCATCAGGGCTGATATCGGAAAGCGCCTGAGAGATTCTCTGGAGATCGCCGTGGGCCTTTCCGGGGGACTGGTCGGGATACAGATTCTGGATGGAGAGGAGATGTTGTTCAGTCAGAATTACGCCTGCCCGGAATGCGGAATCAGTATGCCGGAGCTTGCCCCGCGAATGTTCTCCTTTAACAGCCCGTACGGCGCCTGCCACGAGTGCGGCGGTCTGGGGACACAGGTATATTTCGACGAGAATCTTATCGTGCCTGACCCCGGACTCTCCATACGGGAGGGAGCAATCGCCCCGTGGGAGCGCAAGGATTCCATATACTTTCACCAGATGCTGGAGGCCCTCTCCAGCCACTACAAATTCGACATCAACACCCCTTTCAACAAACTCCCCGAAAGAGTGCGGCACGTCCTCCTGCATGGCTCGGGAGATGAAAAGATAGGGTTTTATTTCGACAGGAGGGGAAGAAGAAACTTCTATGAGAGACGCTTCACCGGCGTTCTCGAAAAGCTGGAGTCCTCGTATCGGGAAGATACGTCAGGTGATGCCCATGCAAGAATGGAACTCGCTCGATATATGAACATAAACGACTGTCCCGTTTGCGGAGGGGGGAGACTGAAGAAGGAGAGCCTCTCCGTAACGGTGGGGGGGAAAAATATCGACGAGGTGTGTCGCCTGTCGATTCGGGAATGCATGGACTTTTTCGAGAACCTCTCGCTTTCCCGTACCGAGGCCCTCATCTCGGAGCGAATTAAAAAGGAAATACGGGAACGGCTGCAGTTTCTGATCGACGTTGGAATGGATTACCTGAGCCTTTCGCGTTCTTCCGGCACCCTTTCTGGTGGAGAGGCTCAGCGCATTCGGCTTGCCACGCAGATAGGCTCCGGGCTGGTCGGTGTTCTCTACGTCCTGGATGAACCCACGATAGGGCTTCACCCGCGAGACAGTATGAGGCTTGTAGCAACGCTGAAACACCTTCGTGACATGGGGAATACCGTCCTTGTCGTCGAGCATGACACGGATATCATGAACTGCGCCGACGACATCATTGATGTCGGGCCGAGAGCGGGGGTGCATGGGGGAGAGATCGTCTTCCAGGGAACCCCCGAAGAGATACGCAAATCGGATGTTTCTCTCACCGGGAAATATCTCTCGGGCAGGCTGTCGATCCCCGTCCCGGAACACCGGAGGCCCCCCTCCGACCGGTTTATCATCATCGAAGGGGCATCGGAAAATAACCTCAAGGACATCGACATAAAGGTCCCCACGAATGTGTTCACCTGCGTGACCGGCGTATCCGGGTCGGGGAAGAGCACCCTGGTGATCGAAACCATGTACAAGGTGCTTCGCCGCCGGCTGAACAAGTACCGGGGCAAATCCGGCAGGATACGGAAGATACGGGACTTCGGCGGCATAGAGCGGGTGATCACCATGGATCAGCAGCCGATCGGGCGCACCCCCCGGTCAAATCCCGCCACCTATACAGGGGTCCTGACGCATATCCGTGACCTCTTCAGCCAGCTTCCCGAGGCGAAGGTGCGGGGCTACAAACCAGGACGATTCAGTTTCAATGTCAGGGGAGGACGGTGCGAGGCGTGCCAGGGAGAAGGGGTGAAGAAGATCGAGATGCACTTCCTCCCCGATGTGTACATAACCTGCGATGCCTGCCAGGGCAAACGCTTCAATCGGGACACCCTGGAGGTACACTACAAGGGGAACAGCATAGCGGACGTCCTCGACATGACGGTCAACCAGGGCCTTGCCTTTTTCGACCATATTCCACCGATACGATCGAAGCTGCAACTCCTCTTCGATGTGGGCCTCGGATACATTAAACTGGGGCAGTCCGCCACGACCTTCTCGGGAGGCGAGGCACAGAGGATAAAACTGGCAAGAGAACTGGGCAAACGCCTGACCACCGGAACACTCTATATACTGGATGAACCAACAATCGGCCTTCACTTCGCGGACATAGAGAAGCTCCTCATCGTCCTCACACGTCTGGTGGATATGGGGAATACCGTTGTGGTAATAGAACACAACCTTGACGTGATCAAGTCGGCGGATTATGTCATCGACATGGGCCCGGAGGGGGGAGACGGTGGAGGAAGGATTGTCGCCACCGGCACCCCCGAAGAGGTGGCGCGGACCGAAGAGTCGCTCACCGGGAGGTTCCTCAAAGGGGTCCTCGCAGTTCGCGGGCCAATTGATTGATCCCGCGTTTAATACCTGTTTTTCAGAAAGAAAGGGGGGAACATATGCCCATATACGAATTCTACTGCGCACACTGTAATACCATCTACAACTTCTTTTCACGGTCGGTCAACACCGACAAGGTTCCCAACTGCCCCCACTGTGAGGCAAAGAAGCTGGAGCGCCGAATGTCGGTCTTTTCTGTCGTCTCAGCAGACAGGAATGCGGCGGAGGATACCCCTCCTCCAATCGATGAGACAAAAATGGCACGGGCAATGGATATGCTGAGCCGCGAGGGGGGACAGATGAACGAGGATGATCCCCGGCAGGCCGCGGCCATGATGCGAAAACTTTCCGAGGTAGCAGGGCTGAAGCTCAATTCGGGGATGGAAGAAGTTCTAAGCAGGGTGGAGCGCGGCGAAGACCCCGAGAAGATAGAAGCAGAGATGGGCGATCTTCTCAACGATGACGATCCGTTTTCCCTGGAGGGCACAAGCAAAAAGAAGGGGCGCCGTGCAGCGCCCAGTGTGGATGAAACGCTCTATGACCTGTAGGCCCAAGGGCCTTCACCCTGCCCTCTACCGGATAAGGCCCGACAGGCAGGTGATGACATCTCAGACACCGCCATAAGCAGAATGATACAGAGAGTATACGCCGGCAGGAAATAGAGCCCTCTCTAAAAACTACAGCATTTGTATCTTCTCAAGATATTCCCTGACGCTGCCGACCGTTGATTTAAACATCCTGGAACCCGCCATTACCGTGAATACGTCGTCCACATTCCCGCAGGTCCG
>CAYXUH010000062.1:0-10641 GCA_964468685.1 uncultured Syntrophaceae bacterium
CGGATGCAGGAATCAAAGTCCTGTGTCTTACCGCTTGACGACGCCCCACTATATCGAATATGCCACAAAGACTGATCCGACCTGAGTTTTTTGTAACTGTCTCTCGGCCTTCTTCGCATCATTCTCATCCCTGAAAATACCGAAAACCGTGGGACCGCTTCCCGACATCAAAGAACCCTCCGCCCCATGTGCCATCAGAAGTTCTTTGATCTCCGACAATATGGGGTGCAACCGCAGGGACACCTTTTCCAAATCGTTGTAAAGTCCTCGTGCAATATGGGACACCGTTAGAAATCGGGGCATCCTATATTTTATTGGTTCTTTTGTCAATCCCAATCTCAACCTTTCATAGATATCCCCGGTGGAAACCTCAAACCCGGGATTGACCAATACAAACCACATGCGGGGGACACCTTTCACCGGTTTGAGGTGGTCGCCTATACCGGAGGCAAGGGCGGTCCTTCCAAAAACAAAAAAGGGGACATCGGCCCCCAGCCGTGCCCCCATGTGCATAAGTTCCTGTGTGCTGCAGGGTATCCCCATCATTTCGTTCAGAGTAACAAGGGTGGTTGCGGCGTTTGAACTCCCCCCCCCCAGTCCCGCGGCTACAGGAATCTTCTTGTGTATCGTGATTTCCACGCCCGTGTGTCCGGACATATGAGCAAGGATTTCTTCGGCCGCCCGGTAGACAATATTGCCCCTATCTTCCGGAAGTGAGCTTCCCGGGCATTGTACCATAACCCCTTCCCCCTTCAGGGCAAAGCTCAACTCATCGCAGAGGCTTATCCTCTGCATGAGACTGAGGATGTCGTGGTACCCGTCAGTCCTCTTTCTCAGGACCCTGAGAAAGAGATTCACCTTCGCCGGAGACTGCCTGACGATCATGGCTTTCCCGATTCTTTCACATACCTCATTCGTGATTCGGACAAGACCCCTTCGATCAGTTCTTTCTCGCTGGTATCGAGATTCCCTTCTGTCTTTTCCTTCAGCATCCCCAGGATATCGATCGTCTGCTTCGCCGCCTGGAGGTCTTTCTTCTTTTCACCCGACACGGGATCGGCCAATTCTCCCAGGTTAAAGATCACCGATGTATACAGGGAGAGCACAAAATTATGAAAATTCATCTCGGGCACCTGATAGTGCCCTTCTTCCCTCTGCTCGATCTTCTCTTCCCTGGTCGGGGCATCCCCTTCAGGTTTCTGCTCGGGCTGCCAGGCGGGTTTTGTGTCCTCTGCCTCCCCTGCCGCATCCTCTCGTGCTGTACCGTCTTCATCAAACAGTCTTCTGTCCTTTATGACAAATCCCTTTTCACCGTCATTTTCAGTCATGGCTCCCTCCAGAATGGTACTTTTGGTCTCGCTGTATCGGGAATAACACCTAACACAAACATCCGGGAATTTCCAAACAAAGCTGATAGGACCTTTGCCAAACTTTCAACTCTTTATAATTCACAAGTATTTCACTTGACCTCTTGAATCCTTGAATCCTTATAACCCTACCAACTCTTTTGGAGATGATCCTTTATGGAAAACTATCTCGCCGCTTGCGTCCATATCAGCAACGATATCGTCACCCTCCGTGATCTCCCCCTCCAGGATCTTTGTGGCCAGGTTGTCCTCAATAATCCTTTGCAGGGCCCTCTTCAGAGGCCGCGCTCCGTAGACGGGACTGTAGCCCTCTTCGGATATGTATTCCCTCGTCCTGTCCGTCAGTTCGAGATTGATCTTTCGGTTCTGAAGTCTCTTCTGTATCAGACCGATCTGGATGCCGATGATGCCGCGGATATCCTCAATGGTCAGCACCCTGAAGGTGATGATATCATCGATCCGGTTGAGGAATTCGGGCCTGAAGGTCGCCCGCAACACCTCCATCATCTTCTTCTGTCTCTCCTCTTCCCCCAGTGACAGATCCTGCATCCACTGGCTGCCTATGTTCGAGGTCATGATGATGATCGCGTTCTTGAAATCGACCGTCCGGCCGTGTCCGTCCGTCAGCCTCCCGTCATCCAGTATCTGGAGGAGGATGTTGAAGACGTCCTGATGCGCCTTCTCTATCTCGTCGAAGAGGATCACCGAATAGGGTTTCCTCCTGACCGCCTCGGTAAGGTATCCCCCCTCATCATACCCCACATAACCGGGGGGCGCCCCGATCAACCGGGAAACGGAGTGCCGTTCCATAAATTCGGACATGTCTACTCTGATCATCGCCTGTTCATTATCGAACATGAATTCCGCAAGTGCCTTGGTAAGTTCCGTCTTTCCCACGCCCGTCGGCCCCATGAATATGAATGATCCGATCGGCCGGTCGGGATCCTGCAGACCGGACCTGGCCCGCCTCAGGGCGTTGGAGATCGTGTGGATCACCTCATCCTGACCAACGACCCGCTGCCTCAGTCGTTCCTCCATATGGATCAGCTTCTCCACATCGCTCTCCATCATCCGTGTCACGGGGATGCCGGTCCAGTTTGCCACGACCTCGGCGACATCCTCCTCGTCGACCTCCTCCTTGAGTGTCTTCTTGTCCTTCTGGAGGTCTTCAAGCCCCGCGGTCTTCTCCTCCAGGTCCCTGTTCAGTCTGACCAGTGTATCGTAGCGAATCTCCGCCGCCTTCGCCAGATCACCCTCCCTCTGTGCATTCTGCTCCGCTGTCTTGTATTCCTCTATCCTCTCCTTGATCGACTGGATCTCACCGATGGCCTTCTTCTCGGCAAACCAGTGCTCCTTCATCTCATCCCTGGACCTTCCTAGTACCTTCAGTTCCTTCTCAATGCTGTCAAGCCGCTTCTTCGATGTCTTATCGTCTTCCTTCTTCAGGGATTCGCGTTCGATCTCAAACTGCATAATCCTCCGTTCCACCACGTCTATCTCGGATGGAAGGCTGTCCAGTTCAATCCTGAGATGGGAGGCCGACTCATCTATCAGGTCAACCGCCTTGTCGGGGAGAAACCGGTCACTGATATACCGATTCGAAAGGGTGGCGGCCGCGATGATTGCGGAATCCTTGATCCTCACCCCGTGGTGGACCTCATACCGCTCCTTCAGCCCTCTGAGAATGGCGATGGTATCCTCCACCGTCGGCTCTCCCACGACGATCGGCTGAAATCGCCTCTCGAGCGCGGCATCTTTTTCGATATATTTCCGGTATTCGTTCAGGGTTGTGGCCCCGATACAGTGCAGCTCACCCCGTGCCAGGGCAGGTTTAAGCATATTCGAGGCGTCCATGGAACCTTCTGCGGCCCCGGCCCCCACCATGGTATGCAGCTCGTCAATGAAGAGGATGATCTCTCCGTTGGCCTGAGTCACCTCCTTCAGGACGGCCTTCAGACGGTCCTCGAACTCACCCCGGTACTTGGCTCCGGCCACCAGCGACCCCAGATCAAGGCCGACAACCCTCTTTTTTTTCAGATTGTCGGGGACGTCACCATTGATGATGCGCTGGGCCAGTCCCTCTACAATCGCCGTCTTGCCCACACCGGGTTCACCGATGAGAACCGGATTGTTCTTTGTCCTCCGGGAGAGCACCTGCATGATTCTCCGTATCTCGTTGTCCCTCCCGATAACCGGATCGAATTTTCCCTGCAGCGCCAGTTCATTGAAATCACGGGCGAAGCGCTTCAAGGCCTGGTACGTATCCTCCGGATTTGGATCGGTAATCCGCTGGTTTCCCCGTATATCCACCAAGGCTTTCAAAATCGCATCCCTGGTCACGCCCCGATGACCCAGCGCCTTCCCGGCGGGACCGGAGCTGTCATCGGCAATTGAGATCAGAACATGCTCCACGCTGACATACTCATCTCCCAGACGCGCTGCCTCGGTCAGGGCCTTATTTACTATATCGTTCAGCCGGGGCGTCAGGTAGGACTGACCCGCACCGGAGACCTTCGGAAATCCCTCCAGGGTTCCCTCGATCTCACCGGCAAGCTGCTTCGGTTCAGCGCCGACCTTTTTCAGTATCTCGGACACGATCCCCTCCGGCTGCCGTACGAGGGCCAGGAGTATATGCTCCGCATCAATCCCCTGGTGACCGTACCTGGCTGCCATCCCTTCGGCATCCTGAAAGGCCTCCTGGAGTTTCAAGGTAAATTTATCAAACCTCATAGTGGTCACCTCACCCCATACCTTTTTCAATATCGACAAACAGTCTGCCCTTCTTGAAGATCCGCACGGTCCCGGTGGACTCCGAGATGACAATGGCAATCGCACCGGTGACACTGGTAATCCCCGCCGCGGCTATATGCCTGCTCCCCAGCCCCTGGGGAAAATCCTTGTTCTCCAGGGCGGCGCTCAGGTGTCTTCCGGCCGTCACCAGGACACCGTCTCCCCGTACTACAAAGGCTCCATCTATAGCCGAAAACTCCTTGATGGTGTCTTTCAGGTTCCGGTCGAGGATGTTCCGTTCCTCCTCCTTATACCCCATGAACGGGTTGATGATCATCTGCCGGGAGAGCTCAAGCACCTTCTCATGATCCCCAAGGACGAAGATCGTCCCCACCTGACGCCCTTCCCTCCCCTGGGAGGCAAGCTCCAGCGCGATGTTTAACACCGTCTCGAACACCTCAGGCTGAATATCTTCAAATATGTCGGCCACCTCTTCCGATATAAGGATCTCAAATTCCTTCCCTACATCGATTACGAATATACTGTCTATGTACCCGAATTTCGGGACACCGGTCAGGCACACCAGCTTATCCCCCTTCTTGAAGAGTCCCGTGGCAAGCCCCTTTGTAATAGCAACCTTTATCTGGCTCAGACGCGTAACGTTCACGTTGGGAATATTGATAACCGAGTAGAAAAGCTTTTTATTGTACGGAACGGCATCCCTTTCCCTGGTTATCAGGATCGTGTCGAAGGGAGTAGTGTCGCCCTTCTTTGCAAGGAGGTCCTGGGCCACTTCACCGTACAGGAGGATCGCTTTCGCCTGTATCTCCTCTGCAAACCTGCACGCAAATTCCATAATCGATTCGTTCTGAGAACCCATAAGGTCTCCCTTCCGCCCTTTTTTCCATACGATAAACACAAAGCCGGACAATGTCAAGCATGAGGGAACGTGTACGTAGAGGTATCGAAAACCCTTGACTATTGAAGAAAATATGTTATTAAATAGGATTAAAAAAATCTTTGGAGGGGCTAAACAATGGGTCTTCCCGTAGTAACCGATTCGGTGGATCTCTACATGGCGGAGATAAACCGCTTCCCCATCCTGAAGGCCGAGGAAGAATTCAAGCTGGCGGTGAACTTTGTCAAAGAGAATGACATGAAGGCCGCTGAAAAGCTGGTCACCTCGAACCTGCGGTTTGTGGTCAAGATCGCCCACGAATACAAGAATTACCGGGTAAAGCTCATCGATTTGATCCAAGAGGGAAACATCGGCCTGATGCATGCCGTCAAGAAGTTCGATCCCTACAGGGGGTACCGTCTCATATCGTACGCGGTATGGTGGATACGGGCATATATGCAGAATTTCGTCATAAAAACATGGAGCCTCGTCAAGATAGGGACCACCCAGGCACAGAGGAAACTCTTCTTCAAGCTGAACCAGACGAAAAAAAAGTTGGAGGACATCTCGCAAAAAAGCCCGGAATTCAGAGAAATCGCCGAGATGCTCAATGTAACGGAGAAAGAGACAGAGGAGATGGACCTCCGTCTCACCAACCGGGATGTCTCATTGAATGCGGCCATCGACGATGAGGGGGAATCGACCTATATTGATCACCTCGTATACAGGGGCACAAGCCAGGAAGACGCCCTCATCAAGAAGGATGAAATGGCCCTAGTCAAGAGAAACATAGCGGGGGCCCTGGAAAAACTCAATGAGAGAGAAGGGTACATCATACGGAACAGGGTAATGGCGGATGACCCTGAAACCCTTCAGGAGATCGGTGACCGGTTCAATATAACACGGGAACGCACCCGGCAGATCGAGAAAGAGGCCCTCAAGAAATTGAGGCTTGTGGTACCCCACCTGAGCGATGAACCCAAGCTCATAACAAACTAGAACTCATCGTGGTCGTAGGCCAGATTTTCGAAACAGGTAAATTCCTTCAGGAAGGTCATGTGTGCCACACCGACGGGACCGTTCCTCTGCTTGCCGATGATGACCTCCGCCTTACCCTTTTCCGGGTTATCTTCCGACTTGTTGTACACCTCGTCCCGGTATATGAACATGATCACGTCGGCATCCTGTTCGATTGCCCCGGACTCCCTCAGATCAGCGAGCTGGGGGCGTTTATCGGTACGTGATTCAACCTGCCTGTTCAGCTGTGACAACGCTATGACTGGAACGTCCAGCTCCTTGGCCAGGGCCTTGAGTGAGCGGCTTATTTCGGATATTTCCTGTTCCCTCGGCGCGGAGGTATCCCTGCCCCTCATCAACTGGAGATAATCAAGAATGATCAGATCCAGTCCCTTCTCCGCCTTCAGCCTCCTCGACTTTGCCTTGATCTCGAGAACGGAGATCGCGGGTGTATCATCGATAAAGATAGGGGCTTCTGAAAGCCTGTTCGCGGCAGTTATCAGCTTCGGCCAGTCCATCTCCCCGACAAATCCCCTTCGTATCTTCTGTGAGTCCACTTTTCCGTCCGAAGAAAGCATACGGAGCGCCAACTGCTCCTTCGACATTTCCAGGGAAAATATGGCTACCGGCACCTTGTCCTCAATTGCCACATACTGTGCGATATTGATGGCAAAGGCCGTTTTCCCCATACTGGGACGGCCGGCCACTATGATCAGATCGGAATTCTGGAGACCGGAGGTGTACTCATCAATCTTCTGGAATCCCGTGGAAATACCGGTGATGAGGGTCTTCTTGGCATAGAGTTTTTCTATGTTCGCAAACGTGTCCTTTACGATCTCTTTTATGGGAGAAAAGGCAGGTTTGATCTTATTTTCTGATATCTCAAACACCGCGTGCTCCGCCTCGTCAAGAACAGAGTCTATGTCGGAACTCGCATCATAACTCTTGTTCAATATATCGGTCGCGGCGCCTATCAATCCCCGCAGTATGGCTTTTTCCTTAACGATCTTGGAATAGTAGGCAATGTTAGCCGCGGAGGGAACACCATCGACCAGGGAGGCCAGATATACCTCCCCCCCTACACCTTCAAGATGCCCCTTGTCGCGCAGAATGCTGCTCAAGGTGATCAGGTCGCTCGGCTCATTCCTCTCGTACAGATCAAGGATTGACGAAAATATCTTCCGGTGGGCCTCGCTGTAGAAATCGCCAATACCCATTATCTCCAGAACATGGTTCAAGGCATTGTTGTCCAGAAGAATACCCCCGAGGATCGACTGCTCCGCATCCAGATTCTGCGGCGGTACCTTATGGGACGAATAATCGACGTCCTTCATCCTATACCTCACCGTCAACAACAACCTTGATATCAGCAGACATCCCGGGATGTACCTTGATCTTCACGGAAAATTCCCCGAGACCCTTTATCGGATCTTCAAGAACAATATCCTTCTTATCAACATCTATCCCCTGGTCGCTCAGGGCGTCCCGTATATCCTTCGATGTGACGGACCCGAACAGTTTATCATGCTGACCCACTTTCCTGGATATATGACAGGTGACTCCATCGAGCCCTTCAACCAGGGCCTGGGTCGTCTTCTTCTGCTTGTCCGCCCTTCTCGCCGTAATTTCCCTTTGGCGCTCAAGGTCCTGTATGTTTTTGCCGCTGGCCTCCCTGGCCAATCCCCGGGGAATCAGGAAATTCCTGGCATGCCCGTCGGAGGCACTGACAAGGTCCCCTGCCTTTCCCACGGATACAACATCCTTTATTAAGATAACCTTCATAGAAATTCTCCCATCAGAAACTTTCCGTCTTGAGTTTTGTAAATTACCCACATCCCCGTCAAACATACCATCGGCAGCACTCCGGTTCGCCGAGCTATGAGGGACGACTCGATTGAGCTGCGTTTCATTAACAAATCAGCTCGATTTCTTGTCAAGTTTCCTGAAATCGACCCAGGTGTCAATCAGGCCAATCCCAGCCACGATTAACAGCAAGAACTGTTGAGCAAAAACCAAGAAATACCCAAAGATCCTTAAAAACACCGGCACGTTTTTATTCTGAAAGAAAAAACTCATTATCGCCAAGCCCTGAAGCATGTATATGAAGAAAAGAACGATCAGTATGTTCAGACCCAGGATACGAAGTTCCTCTAGGGGAACCATGATGAAGATGCCGGCGATTACAACAAACCAGACCGTTTTATCAAAGGTCTTCCACAGCGAAAGATCGCCGAAGGAAGGGTACCACATCCCCTTCTTTTTGAACAGCCATTTCCCCGTCAGGATGTTCACCCACACCAGGAAAATGGTGCCCACAAAGACAATGGAGGGAAAGAGCCCTACAAGGGCACGGGTTATCAGATCGGCGTTTTCTCTTATGAGTTCAATATTTTGCGGTGAGATGCCCGCGCTGGAGTACATATCGATATTCTCCTGCACCACCACGGAGATGTGGGTTCCGATCACGCTCCACGGCATGGTCGAGGAAGTCAGACTCAGATACATGAGGACAGCGAGGCCCAGAGACAGGAGGATGCCTCCACAATAGATGACTGTCCTCTCTATGGAGCAGTTCTTTCGCAACACCTCCGAGAGGACAACGCCCAGGAAACCCAGCAGGGGGAAAAATATAAGGCCCGTCTGAAGACTCAGGCCCCTGAGAGTAATCGAGACAACGATCAGAGACAGGACAAAGACCAAGGCGCCGGGGAGTCTGCCCAGTCTGGAATAGTAGTACAAGACCGGCATCGGCACAAATATCGCACCGAATAAGCCAATCACCGAGATCACGGCTACCGTAATAAAAACAATAGAGGTGACCGCAACGGCAAGGAAAAAGTCTCTATGGGGAACACCCTCCCCCGGCAGACGGAACATGCCTCACCTGCTAGCCTAAAAAAGTGAGAGATGTCTGCCGACCTGGCAGACATCTCGGAATTTATTGAAGATTAACTCAGATAAAATTAACTAGTCGGCAGTTACATAGGGCAAGAGAGCCAAGGTCCTGGCCCTTTTGATCGCCACTGCCAATGCCCTCTGATGTTTGGCGCAGGTCCCGGTAATCCTTCTGGGCATGATCTTTCCTCTCTCCGTCAGGAAACCCCTCAGGGCAGCCGGGTTCTTATAATCAATCTTTATATTCGAATCCGCACAAAACCTGCATACCTTCCTCTTGTGGAAAAACTTGCCCTTAGGACGCGGGCGTCTCGTACGATTATCCGGTGTTGTATAAGCCATTTCTTATTCCTCCTTTGCCCTTTCTTCGTCTGTCTCAACAGGTGAGGTCTCCTGCGCACCTTCTTCATCAGTTTTGGCATCTTGACTGTCCGGAGATTCAGACACCTCGACCTCTTCATTGACGGGCTCAGAAATAGCTTCTTCTTCCTTTTGTTCTTCTTCCTTTTGTTCCTCTTCCTTTTGTTCCGCTTCCTTCTTCCGCGCCTCTTCTTTCTGCTCTTCTTCTCTCTTTTTCGCCTCTTCCACCCTGCGTTCCGCTTCCTTCTTTTGCTCCTCTTTTCTCTTGAGGGCGTCGGCTATTTCCTGCCTGATCGCCTCCATATCAACCTTGTCGCTCAGTTTTACCGTTTGAAACCGCAATATGTTCTCGTCAATCTTAAAGTTCCTCTCCACCTCGGTCACAACCGTGTCTTGGGCAACAAAATCAATCCTTACATACACCCCTTCGCGCATCTTCTCGATAGGGTAGGCCAACCTTCGTTTTCCCCAGTTATCAACCTCGACTATTGTGCCATCCATGCCTCCAATAATCCCGGAATAACGGTCAACCAGGGTGCCCGTTTCATCCGACTGCAGGTCGGCCCGTACAATGAATATCGTTTCGTACCTTCTCAACATACATCCTCCTCTCGGCTCTATAGCCCGGATACCGGACCCGGGCAAGGAGTCCTTCGTTAGATTCAGTCTCCATCTCCTGAAAAATCCAATTCTCAGGATGGATACTGTTCGGAAAAATCTCGCTTTTACTATACTATACTTCTGTAGAAATCAAGCTATTTCTCGCGGAACTGCCTGTAAGACAGGGGATAAGAAACAGGGCCAACAAGGCGGGCGGGAAAGGGATAGGGGCACATTCCCCCCACGGTAGCAAAGCCCTTTGATTTACCAGATCCGGTGACAGGCGGAAGTCCCTGCGAATTAATTAACCACGGCAGAAGACCGGACCGTCGTGTTATCCGGATTTTTGCCCTAAAATCAGCAGGTTTTTGACCTCAATCAAAGGCGTGCAGAAAACTTCATATTCCTTGAAAAGAACAAAGAAATAATGTATGGTGCTCCCGGCTTGGGGGAATTTGCGGCGTGGAGAATGGTTATGCTCCGGTTCCCACTCGAATCCGCGGTGAACCGACGTTGACAGTTCAGCAAGAAATCTCTACAATCCGGCATTGAGAGCCAATATAAAAGATATTTATACAGCATTCTGAAAACAAAAAGGGTTGCCCCGCGGTCGAAATGGCGGGTACATATAATCGGATTCCCGTGAAGCGACCACTGCTACCCGCATACCAAAGGAGTCCAAAATAGATCAGAAACTTTCTTTAACGATTAATGGAACAACGATAGAAGCATCTCCGGGACAGACCATCCTTGAGGTAGCCAGGGAGAACGGCA
>CAYXUH010000063.1:0-10479 GCA_964468685.1 uncultured Syntrophaceae bacterium
TGCCAGGAGAATGCCTCATCGAGCAGAAGGGGGATGTGACCCCCCGCCTTCTTCACCGCACGGCGGTAGTAATCCCGCAGAGCATCCTTGTAGTCGGGGTGCGCACAGTTCTCGATAATCACCTCGACACGTTCACGGGGATCAAGCCCCCGGAGGTCCGCCACCCCCTGTTCGGTCACGACCACGTGAACCTCATGTTCCGTATGGTCCACATGGGTTACGTGAGGCACGATCCTTGAGATAGTGCCTCCGCGCGCCGTCGAAGGGGTCATAAAGATGGAGAGAAATGCGTTCCTCGAAAAATCGCCCGACCCCCCCATGCCGTTTATGACACGGTTGCCAAACATATGGGTCGAATTTACGTTCCCGTATATGTCGGCTTCGAGGGCCGTATTCATTGCCACAACGCCCAGCCGGTTTATCAGTTCGGCACTGTTGCTGATCTCCTGGGGCCGGAGAATAATCTTTTCACGATACGTGTCTATGTTCCGGTAAAAACGTGTGAGCCCTTCGGGTGAAGGCGTCAGTGACGTGGCCGAGGCACAGACAAGTTTTTCCGCGTCGATCAGATCGAAGATCGCGTCCTGAATAACCTCGGCCCACAACGAGATACCGGTCCAGTCGCTCGCGAGGATTCCTTCCATAACGGCATTGGCGATACTTCCCACACCCGACTGCAGCGGCGGCAGGTCATCGTAGAGCCTCCCCCGGACGCAGCGATTGATGAAATCGACGAGGTGGCGGGCAATGCCTTGTGATGTGTCGTTCACGGCCGCCAGGGGCCTCGTCTTGTCAAGCATATCGGACGGGCAGATGGCGATGATCTTTTCGGGATCACAGGGGATGAAGGTGCGACCGATTCGCTGTGACGGCTTTGTTACCGGCAGGGGCTCACGGCGGGGAGGGTTATCCGGCGTATAGATATCGTGCATCCCGGACAGTTCCATGGGCTGGGCCGTATTGACCTCCACGATCACTCCGTCAGCCTCGCTGACAAAGGTAGGTGAGGCGCCCACCGAGGTGGTAGGGATAATGCCGCCGTCCTCCGTAATGGCCGTGGCTTCGATGACGGCGATATCCAGATGCCCCAGAAAACCGCACCGGACCTGCTCGGCCACCCTGCTCAGGTGGATATCATGATACATGACGGCCCCGTCATTGATCGCCCGGCTGATCAGGTCCCCCGTCTGATAGGGATAGCGCCGTGCAATCGCCCCCACCGAGGCAAGTTCCTCATCCAGTTCTTCGCCAACCGAGGCACCGGTAATCAGGTTGATCCTTACGGGATCACCCTTCCTGATCCTCTCCGCCAGGGCGAGGGGAACGACCTTCGGGTACCCGCACGAGGTAAATCCGCTGCAGGCCAGGGTCATTCCGTCCCTGATAAACCGGGCGGCCTCCTCGGCGGTCATCACCTTTGACAGGAGATTCCTTCTCAAAATACGGTCTTCGATACTCACGTTCGCCCTCCTGGAGACGATTCACCGGTTTTTTCGCTACTTCAGGGATATATCCGATTTTCTCCTTTGCCACAAACTCTTTCGTACTCCTTCTTAACCCGCGAACACCTTCCGGGAAAGAGTGAAAATATAACCGAAAATCGGCGTGTTGTGATTATTGTAGAGACTCTGCTTTTTATTTTTTATATTGGAATTCCGGGAAATTTTTTCTGGACAATTAAAGGGCTTTGTGCAAGATTGATGAGCTGAGTAACAAGAGAGAGGGGCGGTAGCAGACTACGATCTTAAGGGCTGCTCTGTGTTCCCCCTTTTCCCGGGAGGGTTGTTCCCCGATGATATCTGGGGCAAGCCTCCCTGAACATCATGGTGAAGATAGGTTTTTGGATCTCTTCTCCGGTGCGAAAGGCATACATACGATAACCATCACCTCGGATTGAGCGTATTTCGTGTCACAGGGAAGGGAAAAACAATTATTATTGAAACAGGAGGATAGTGAAGAGATGAGTGAAAGAGAAGTAGTATTTGTCGAAGCAATGCGTACCGCTTTCGGAAGGATGGGCGGGACCCTGCGGGATATCTCGGCTGAAGAACTGGCCGGTCTCGGCATCAAGGGTCTGATCGAGAAGACGAAGATCCACGAGAAGGCCCATGTTGACTGCGTGTTTCTGGGATCGGCGGCGCACTGCTCCCGCGCCATGAACCCGGCGCGATGGGCAGCGCTCTACGCAGGGCTCCCCTACGACACATCCGCCAGCTACATCGAGATGCAGTGCGGTTCCGGTATCGACTCGATCAATCACGCGGCCTGGAAGATTCTCTGCAACCACGCGGACATCATCATCGCCGGCGGGATGGAGGCCTACAGCCAGATCCCTGTCAAGTTTTCCATGAGCCAGCAGCCCTACCGGCTGATTCCCCCTATGCCCATGATGACCGAGCTCTCCCCCGTTCCCGAGGAGTGCATCGGGATGGGTCTGACGGCGGAGAACCTGCAGATCATGTACGATATTTCTCGCGAGGCCTCGGATGAATTCGCCTTCCGGAGCCAGACTCTGGCCAAGAAGGCCATGGATGCCGGCTACTTTGATGAAGAGATCATTCCGGTAACCGTCCCCCAAGGGAAGAAGAAACCCCCCATCGAATTCAAGGTGGACGAGCATCCCCGCCTGTCATCGATGGAGGTTCTGCTCTCACTGCCCCCCGCTTTCAAGACGGGCGGCACCGTGACGGCCGGAAACTCCTCGGGACGAAACGACGGGTCCGCCTTCGTACTGATGATGACCGCGGAAAAGGCCAAGGAACTGGGTTATGAGCCGATGGCAAAGTGGATCTGCGGCGCCGATTATGGCGTTGATCCCAAGATCATGGGTATCGCCCCCGGCTACGCCATGCCGCAGGCCATCAAACGTGCCGGTCTGAAACTCGCGGACATGGATGTCATGGAGTGCAACGAGGCCTTCGCCGTTCAGAACCTGGCCGTTATCAAAGAGGTCGAAAAACAGACCGGTGAGAAGGTCAATATGGACGACTGGAATCCGAACGGTGGCGCCATCGCCTTCGGACATCCCAACGGCGCCTCGGGCCCCCGGATTGGCATGTTCGCCATGCGCGAACTGATCCGCAGAGGCGGCAGATACGGGATATTCGGTTCCTGCTGCGGCGGCGGGCTTGGTGTCGCAACCGTCATCGAAAACCTGAAGCGGTAACCATCGTTTCATTTTTCAGGCAATCCCTTCCCCCAGGAAGGGATTGCCCCGTTTACATTTTGTAAATATTCAAATGATCAGACATGAGCCCACGGACTCGTGCCGCAAACTACTACTTGGAAGGAGAACGTAACTATGAAGATCGAAGACGTAAAAAACATTTGTGTCGTCGGCGCAGGGAATATGGGACACCAGATCGCCATGCAGTGCGCCATCTCTGGATATACGGTGAAATGCACCGATGTCATTCCGGAGATCCTGAAAAAGGCCGAGGCCTTTGCCGACAGCTATCTGGCGGGACGCGTCAAAAAAGGTAAGATGGATGAGGCCCAGGCAAAGGAAATCCGGGGAAATATCTCCTTCACCGGAGACATCAACGAGGCGGCCAAGGACGCCGATTTTGTCATCGAGGCCATTCTCGAAAGACTTGAGCTCAAGAGGAAGGTCTTCGCGCAGCTCGACGAGATCGCACCGGCCCACGCCATTTTCGCGACGAACAGCTCCATGATCGTCAGCTCCAAGATCGCCGACGCGACCAAGCGTCCTTCGCAGGTCTGCAATCTGCACTTCTTCAATCCGGCTCTGGTTATGAAGCTGGTGGAGGTCGTTCAGGGACCCCATGTATCCGACGAAACAGCACAGCTTTCGATGCAGCTGTGTGAAAAGATCGGAAAGGTTCCAATCCATATCAAAAAGGAGGTATGGGGATTTGTCCTCAACAGGATCTTCTCGGCCATTACAGGCGAGGCGATGTGGATGTTAGAATCGGGCGTAGCCTCCTTTGAAGATATCGACAAGGCGTGCGTATACGGCGCCGGGCACCCCATGGGTCCCTTCCGCCTCAACGACCTAACGGGACTGGACCTTTCCTACGATATCGGCATGGAACTGTTCAGAGAAACAGGCGACTTAGCAAAACTGCCTACACCAGAGCTGGTAAAAAGAGTTGCCAAGGGCGATTTCGGCCAGAAGACCGGCAAAGGCTGGTACGACTATACCCAGAAGTAGGCTCCTTCCCGTACTTCAAAGAGAGACACAAAAAAGACCACTCAAATCATCGGGTGGTCTTTTTTTGCATAAACGAAAGGAGTATGCTACTTCAATCACCCGAGGGGCCACACCTCTTTTGTGGAATCGAGAGTGTAATGACAGATACCTATCACCTTTACCCGCCGATGGATAACGGCAAGAAAGAGAGATGAAAGATGGTTGCACTTATTGCAAAAATGAAGATCAAAGAGGGAAAGATTGATGAGGCCACCGATCTGTTCCGGGACCTGGTACCGAAGGTGGGCAAAGAAGAGGGAACGGTAGGCTACGCGATCTGCCGCGACAAGGCAAACCCCGACCTTTTGGTCGTGGTCGAACGATACCGGGACATGGAGGCCATCCAGGCCCATTCCTCGACACCTCACTTCAAAGAGTTTTCCAAAGCGGTGGGAGCCCTTCTTGACGGAAAACCAGATATAACCGTTCTTGAAGAAATTTTTTCAATCTAGGAAAGATCGGAGGAAAAAGATCATGTTACGAACAAAAGAGCAGTATCACGACCGCCTCTTTGCGATGCGGCGCAACGTCTACATCGGCGGGCAGAAGGTCGGCAGAGATGACCACCGCCTGCGCCCCGGGCTGAATGTTTTGGACGTAACCTTTGATCTCGCCCAGAATCCGGAGTGGAAGGGCCTTGCCACGACCACCTCCTCGATCACGGGAGAGGAGATCAACCGGTGGAACCACCTGCCCCAGAACCCTTACGACCTCCTGCAAAAGCAGAAGCTGATCCGCCTGGCGGCACGAAGGGTCGGAGGCTGTATCCAGCGCTGTATGGGGCACGACGCCATCAACGCCCTGGCCATCTGCACCAGGGAGATCGACGATGCCACCGGGACGGAGTACCATAAGCGGTTCCTCGCCTACCTTCGGGGATACCAGTCGGAGGATCTGGACGGCACCTGTTCACAGACGGATGCCAAGGGGGACCGCCTGAAACGTCCCTCTCAGCAGGAGGACCCCGATTCTTACGTCCATATCGTGGAAAAAAGAAAGGACGGAATCGTGGTGCGGGGGATAAAAATGTCCATCACCCAGGCGGCTTATGCCGATGTCCTCTTTGTGGTGCCGACGCGGGCCCTGACAGAAGAGGACGCCGATTATGCGGTCGCCTTCGCCGTCCCTGCCGATGAGGAGGGAATCAAGATGATCACCCGTCCCGTCTGGCTGAGGGAAAAGGATGAGGCCAAGGCGGCTCCCTTCTGCACCTACGGCGTTTCAGACTCGGTCATTGTCTTCGACAACGTCTTTATCCCCTGGGAACGGGTCTTCATGTGCGGCGAGTGGCAGTACGGGAGAAGGCTCGCGCTCCTCTTTGCCGATTCTCACCGCCACAGCTACAGCGGGTGCAAGCCCGGGGTCTCTGATGTACTCTGCGGTGCCACGGCGCTGGCGGCCGAGGCGAACAACGTAGCCAAGATGTCTCACGTCAGGGAGAAGCTCTCCGAGTATGCCGAGGCGGCGGAACTCGCCTACGCGGCCGGTGTCGCCGCCGCCGTCTACGGCGAAAAGACCGCAAGCGGCGTCTTTTTCCCCAATGAGATCTACGCCAACGTGGGGCGGCGGATGACAGGGGAATCGATTTACCACGAGTACAACATCCTCACAGAGATTGCCGGCGGCATCTCGGTAACGCTCCCCTTCGCCGAGGACTTTGATGCGCCGGAAACCAAGAAAGAGTTGGAGAGGTTCATCGTGCGGAACCCGGCCATCAACGCCTCCGATGCCCTGAAGATCTGGAAATTTGTGGAAAACGTGGGGGCCTCGCCCATGACGGCCTGGTACCTGATTGCCGGTGTCCATGGCGGCGGTTCCCCGGTCATGGAAACAATTGCCCTGAATATCGGCTACGATTACGACGAGCGAAAAAGGTTGGCCCGGTATCTGGCCGGCATCGATGCCGAGTTTGACGATTCCAAGATGCGCGCGCTTGAACCCTCCTTCGGTGATGGACTGATGGAGGAAAGGAAGATCAAAAAACCGTAGACAAACAATACCCCCCGCCTCTTCAGGCGGGGGGTACGGTACATCCTGCGGCAAACAGCCCTACTTGGCCAACTGCCCTCCGTCATTGATGAGGATATGGCCAGTCATAAAGGCCGACGCGTCCGAGGCGAGAAAGACGGCCACCCCTTTCATGTCATCGATACGGCCGATTCGGTGGAGGGGGATAACATTCAGAGTGGCTTCATAGGCCTCCTCGAACCCAGGCTTTTCGATGTAGGCCATCATATCGGTGCCGAAGAAGCCGGGGGCAATGGCATTTACCCGTATATTGTGCGGTGCGAGCTTGACGGCAAGGTTCATCGTCAGGAGATTGACGGCAGCCTTCGTCGAATTGTAGGGGACGGCGGGATGGGCCATCTCATCGGACCCTCTAAATCCCATGACGGAGGATATATTGATTATGTTTCCGCCACCCTGTTCCTTCATGATAGTGGCAACTCTCTGCGCCATAATCCAGACACCCCGGACATTGACGTTGAAGAGATGATCCCATTTCTCCAGGGGAAATTCCAGGGTCGGCGCCCCCCAGGTGGCACCGGCATTATTGACTAGTATGTCGATCCGGGGGAATTTCTCCTTCACCGTCTTAAGCATCTTATCAATGGCTTCTTCGCTGCCCACATCACAGGCGACGGGAAGTACGGTGACACCGTACTCCTTTGAAATTTCCTCGGCCGCGACCTCGAGGTTCTTCATCTTTCGCGAGGTAATGACTATATCGGCGCCCGCCTCGGCGAGACCGGTGGCAATAAATCTCCCGATACCACGTCCGCCACCAGTGACGATGGCAACCTTTCCTTTGAGACTGAACAGGTCCTGTAGCTTCATGAAAATCCTCCTTCTATGGTTATTATAAGATTCTTGAGGTATATCTCTCGATAACGTGTCGTGTCCTTATATCAACTTATCGAAAGATGCAAAACAATTTATACCCCTCAGGGTATGCGATGGGGGGGATACACCGAACCGTCCATATACACGAATATCGGATTTTCTCTGGTCAGGGTCACACAATATAGTAGGAAAGGGGCCGCCCACACGCCCTTATATGAGTTTTTGATTGACCAGGGGCACACAATATAATAGATAAAACGGCTTCTGAACCTTGTTTTCAGAAGCACTGAGCCGCACGGAATAGCGAGCTCTTGCCGTTATTCCTTAACTGTCCCTGGCTGGAACCGGACTTCGGGCTGTAAAAAACGGGGAGAGCCCCAAGGATTGCATGGCATTCCGGACCCCGTGGGTAACCGGTTATGGACACCTCGTCTGCCTGAGAAGCGGGCAGGCTACACCGTGACAATACACGCAATCACCGGGATCATGTTGTTTGCGGCTCTGCCTTCAAACAGTACGGCGTTCCCTCCCGTGGCCGTATGAGAGGGAGCGATATTATTCGAACCACGCTACACTACTGCTTAACAGGGTCCGTACATACGAGGTCTTGGCGGCCTGAAATCCAGTGCGCCGCCAAATCACGGGGGGAAGCAATCCCCACTCTTCCGGATGCCACACCAGCGTGACGACCGACCGATAGGAACGTATGCGACCGTCTGATGTGGAGGAAAGGATTCTATGGCCAAGAAGAATTTTAAAATAACGATAGACAGAAAAATCTGCAAGGCATGCGGCATCTGTGTCGCCTTCTGTCCGGTCTCGGTCTTTACGACGGATCACGATGACAAGGCGGTTGTTACCTACCCGGAGAAATGTACCGGATGCAGGCAGTGCGAGCTGCTGTGTCCCGACTATTGTATTGACGTCGAGGAGATTGCCCATGGCTGATTCGAAATTACTCCAAGGAAATGAAGCCTGCGTATTCGGGGCCCTGGCAGCAGGGGTCCGCTTCTTTGCGGGATACCCGATCACCCCGTCGACGGAGATTGCGAACATCTTCGCCCTGGAACTGCCAAAGCTAGGCGGGAAGTTCATGCAGATGGAGGATGAGATCGCCAGCATGGGGGCGGTTATCGGCGCCTCCTGTACCGGGGTCAAGGCGATCACCGCCACAAGCGGACCGGGTTTTTCACTGAAACAGGAAAATATCGGCTTTGCCGCCGAGGCGGAGATACCCTGTGTCATCATCAACGTCATGAGGTACGGCCCCAGTACGGGGCTCCCCACCAAATCTTCCCAGGGAGATTTCATGCAGGCCCGGTGGGGGACCCATGGCGATCATGCGGTCATTGTGATAGCACCCTATACGGCACGAGAGGCCTACCGCGAAACGGGACGCGCCGTCAATCTGTCGGAGAGATACCGCATACCCGTTATCATCCTCATGGACGAGATCACCGGGCACCTGAGGGAGCGGGTGGAGTTCAAGAGAGAGGATGTTGTCAGGGTCGTTGACCGGAAGGGCCCGACCCCCGGTGTACCCTACCTCCCCTTTGAGGATACCAAAGATCTGATTCCGCCCTTCGCCGGTTTCGGCGATGGGCACCGGTATCACATCACCGGACTCATACACGACGAAACGGGGTTCCCGACCAACGATCCCAGGACAATAGACCGGGTGATGAGACGGATGAACGGCAAGCTTGACCGCTATCGGAACAAGATCGTCAAGGTGAAGTATGTCGACGTCGACGACGCCGATGTCCTGATTATCGCTTTCGGGAGTGTCGCCCGGTCGGCCGAGGAGGTGGTCAGAAGCATGAAAAAGGCCGGCAAGCGGGTAGGTCTTCTCAGGCCGGTAACCCTCTGGCCCTTCCCCGACAAAGAGATCCGAAAGGCGGCATCAGGGAAAAAGGCCATCATCGTACCGGAGATGAACCTGGGACAGATGGTTCGCGAGGTGGAACGGGCGGTCGCCGGAGAGGCACCCATCTATCCCCTCAACAGGATCGACGGGGAGTTCATCACACCGCACGAGATCAGCGATCTCATCAAGGAGATACTATAACATGGACGCCACCCACAAAAAATATCTGCGCATGGACAAACTTCCCCACATCTGGTGTCCCGGCTGCGGGGATGGAACAATCATGGGGTCCTTCATCCGTGCCATCGACAAACTGGGATACGACAAGGACGATGTGGCAGCCATATCGGGTATCGGCTGTTCGGGGCGTATAACAGGGTATCTAGACTTCAACACCCTGCACACCACCCACGGGCGTGCCCTGGCCTTCGCCACAGGGGTCAAGATGGCCAAACCGCGGCTCAAGGTCTTTGTCTTCATGGGGGACGGTGATGCCACGGCAATCGGCGGCAATCACCTCATCCATTCATGCCGCCGGAATATCGACATGACCGCGATTATCATCAACAATAACATCTACGGCATGACGGGTGGGCAATACTCCCCCACAACCCCCAGAGGCAAGTATGCCACCACAGCCCCTTACGGAACAACGGATCCCCACTTCGACATTGCAAAGCTCTGCATCGGTGCGGGGGCCTCCTACGTGGCTCGTGGAACGAGTTATCACGCAAAGATGCTCACGGATCTGATCGTCGCGGGGGCCGAGCACAAGGGGTTTTCCGTTATCGAGATCATAACACACTGCCCCGTCAACTTTGGACGGAGAAACGAGCTTGAAACCCCTGTCGATATGCTGCTGTGGCAAAAGAACAATGCCGTCAGGACGGCCAGGGCCGAAAAGATGACCGACGATGAACTCGATGGAAAGTTTGTTATCGGAGAACTCCACAAGGCCGATGTCCCCGAATACGTGGAAGAATACGACCGATTAATCGAACGGGTCCAGAGAGGAGATACAGACCGTGGGTAAGAAACGATGGGAGGTGCGTCTGATCGGAACGGGCGGCCAGGGGATGGTGACGGTCAGCATCATACTGGCCGAGGCGGCGGTGCATGAGGGGAGAAATGTGGTCCAGTCGCAAAACTACGGGCCGGAGGTCAGAGGGGGTCACAGCACATCCTACGTCATCGCATCAGACGACAGTATCCTCTATCCCAAGATCGATTCCCCCAACGTACTGCTCATTATGTCGGGGAGGGACTACCGAACGTATCTGCCCGACCTCGCGCAGGACGGCATATTGATCATCAATAGCGAGACAGATCCCGGGTCTCTGCCGGACAGGGTCTACGCCGTCCCGATCACTGATATCGCCCATGACAAGGTCCGTAAGCCGATCACCGCCAATATCGTCTCTCTGGGAGTAATCATCGGTATGACCGGTATGGTCTCCGAGGAAGCGGCGCTGAAGGCGATACAGCCCCATGTCCCGCCCAAGGCCCTGGAGGTAAACAAGATGGCATTTGCCCTGGGACTTGAGGCGGGAAGAGT
>CAYXUH010000064.1:0-10449 GCA_964468685.1 uncultured Syntrophaceae bacterium
ACGTCAACCTTGGCAAGGTTGCACTCTACCACTGAGTTACGCCCGCTTGATTTTGAAGAAACTCTCTTAATAAAATACGGCCCGGTTGTCAACGAAAACTTTGCATACCCGGCCAACTATTCCCCCATTTTCTTTTTATAGAACTTTATAAAATAGTCCGAGCCGGACCACATCGTCAGGGCAAGGGCGAGGTATAGGACAACAATACCTACGGCATGAGCATCAAGGCCGAAGACCGTATCATAGTGTATCAGAAGCGCCGATACGGCGACAATCTGACACAGGGTCTTCTGCTTCCCCAGCCTGCTCGCGTCAATGACAAGCCCCTCCGCCGAAGCGATGCTCCTCAAACCATCCACCAGCAGATCCCGCATGATAATAACGGCAACGATCCACGCCGGAATCCTGCCGATGGGAATCATCATGATCATGGCGGTCGTTACGACAAGCTTGTCCGCTACGGGATCGAGAAATTTCCCCATCGTGGTGACGATGTTGTACTTTCTCGCCACGTACCCGTCTATCAGGTCCGTAATCGCAGCTATAATAAAGAGGACGGCAATGACCATGCTCAGGATCCTGCCCGGGTTCAAGAGAAGAAGAAACAGCACCGGGATCACCGCAAGTCTGAGAAGCGTGATGGTATTGGGAAGATTGAATACTTCATTTTCCCCCTTCGATGCCGTCATTTTTTCGAAGGAGTTTTTCAGAAAGTGTCGCATGTCATCCCTTCGGAACCTTACGCCAGTCGGCCATAAATTTTTCAAGTCCCGCATCGGTAAGCGGGTGTCCGGCCATTTGCTGTATCACTTTAAAGGGAATGGTGGCGATATCGGCTCCGAGGAGCGCCGCCTGAAGGACATGCAGTGGATGTCGGACGCTGGCAACAATAACCTCACAGTCAAACGCATAGTTATCGAATATGGTCAGTATCTGCTCCACCAGATCCATTCCCGTGTGGGAAATATCGTCAAGCCTTCCTATAAAGGGACTGGCATACCGCGCGCCCGCCTTGGCGGCCAGGAGTGCCTGCAGGGGCGAGAAAATCAGTGTCTGGTTTACGCTGATTCCCAGGTCCGACAACGTTCGGGTGGCCTTTAATCCCTCTGTTGTCATGGGAACCTTTACCACCACGTTTTCTGCCAACCCTGCCAGCTTTTCCCCTTCGGAGACCATCCCCTCGGCATCTTCACTCACCACCTCAAGGCTCACCGGTCCGGTAACTATCTCCAGTATCTCTCTGGTTACCGTGTCAAAATCCTTTTTCTCCTTTGCCACAAGAGAGGGGTTCGTCGTGACGCCGTCAACCATTCCCAGGCTCAGCCCCTCTTTGATTTCATCAATATTACCGGTATCTATAAAAAACTTCATGCGTCCCCTTCTCCTCAACTATTCTCTTTCTTGTATTTTTCAAGACACTCCCTGCTGCAAAAGTACAGCGTCTCGCCGTTCAGGGTGATCCTGTGGGCGCTGTTTATAGGAACATACGTCCCGCAGCACGGATCCTTTACGAGATCCTCCCCCTCTATACGGGGTGCTCCCCCGGAAGATCTCCCCGACACCCTCTCTGACGGGGCAAACAGACCTTTCAGAGAGCGGTATATCACATATACGATAATGCCTGCAATTACCAACCTAATCATCTTCAACCACAGGGGCGGCTCCATTCGCCGCTCAGCCATTCAACTGTATTGGTATCATCCAGCCTGTCCAGCAGGCCTCCAACGGAAACTCCGAACGCAGGATGTATAACATGAGACGCTATCTCATCCAGGGGAACGAGCACAAAACGCCGTTTGTGGAGTCGGGGGTGCGGGACAACAAGGCCTTCCTCATCTATAACGGCCTGTCCGTAGAAGAGGATGTCGATGTCGATAATCCGCGGTCCCCATTTCTCGTTCCTGACTCTACCCATCTTGTCTTCGACGTCCAGGATGGCATCCATGAGGGAACGCGGTTCGAGTGCGCTCCGTATCTCGATGGCCCCATTGACAAACCAGTCCTGCTCTTCGAGCCCCACCGGCTGCGTTCGATACAAAGATGAACGTCGCAGGACCGCGACGCCACCTATATCGGATATGCGCCTTTCAGCAGCGGCACAGTTCGCGGCGGCATCTCCAATGTTGGAGCCGACCCCCAAGAAGCAGATAACACCATCATTCACGCGGTTATCCCTCATCTTCAGGCCTTCAGACCCAGGACATCCTGCATATCATACAGGCCGTTTTTCCTGTCCACAATCCACAGCGCCGCCCTGATCGCTCCCCGGGCAAAATTATCACGACTGTGGGCACGGTGGGTAAACTCCAAACGCTCTCCCATGCCACCGAAGACCACCGTATGCTCGCCGACAATGTCACCGGCCCTCACGGTATGCACGCCTATCTCGGCCTGCGGCCTGGCGCCCACCATCCCCTTGCGGCCATATACACCGACCGTCTCAATATCTCTGTCAAGGGCCTGCGCTATGATCTGGGCCATCTTCACGGCCGTCCCGCTGGGAGCGTCCTTCTTCTGGTTGTGATGTGCCTCAATAATCTCCACATCATACCCGTCGCCCAGGATGCCGGCCACGTCCTTGAGGACCTTGAACATAACGTTCACGCCCACGCTCATATTGGGAGCCAGAACGCACCTCACCCTCTCGGAGATATCGGCCACCTGCTTCATCTCATCCGGTGTCAGGCCCGTGGAACCGATGACGATAGCCTTGCCATGCTCGGCCGCTGTCCTGAGATGTTCAACAGAAGCGTCATGGCTGCTGAAATCGATAACAACATCGCCCCGTTCGATACATCCGGCCAGGTCATTCCCCAGAACGATACCCGTCTCGCCCAGCCCCAGAGAAACACCGATATCCGTTCCTGCGAAAGGATGGCTCTCCTGCTCCACCGCTCCCACAAGCTCCATCCTCTCGTCGCCGTGGATAAGGGTGATGATTCGTCTGCCCATCCTTCCGGCAGCTCCGGCAACTATTACCTTTGTCACTGTATTCACCATTACCAGATCAGACCGTAATCGGTCATGATCTTCTTTAATTTCTGATAATTTGGATCCGATATCTTGCACAGGGGAAGTCTCAGCTCGTACTCTATCTTTCCCATCATTGCCAGGGCGGCCTTTACGGGGATGGGATTAACCTCCAGAAAACACCCCTCCATTATCGGACTCATTCGGAAGTGAAGCTCACGGGCCTTTCCCAGGTCGCCCGCTTCAAAGGCATCGATCATGGCCGCCATATCTCCCGGGATAACATTGGATACAACAGAGATAACCCCCTTGCCCCCCACCGCAAGGATCGGCAGGACGGTAAAATCATCACCGGACAAGACGGCAAAACCGTCGTCGCACAGTTCCACGACCTTGCTTATCTGTCTCAGGTCTCCCGTGGCTTCCTTTATGCCCACGATATTGCTGATCTTAGATAGTCTCGCGGCGGTCTCCGGCAGGAGGTTGCCCCCCGTCCTGCTGGGCACATTGTAGGGGACAATCGGAACCGGAACGGCCTCGGCCACCGCCTTGTAATGCTGATACAGCCCTTCCTGCGTCGGTTTGTTGTAGTACGGGGTAACCAGCAGTGTCCCGTCCACTCCCACCTTGTACGCATGTTCGGTAAGCCGTATGGCCTCCTTCGTGCTGTTGGAACCGGTCCCTGCAATGACGGGGACCCTCTTGTTGACGGCATCCACGGTAATCTCGACGACCCTGTCGTGCTCTTCATGAGACAGCGTTGCGCTCTCTCCCGTCGTTCCGCAGGGGACTATCCCGTCGGTTCCTGCCTTTATCTGGAACTCAATCAGTTCTCTGAGCGCCTCTTCATCCACCATTCCATCCTTGAACGGTGTGACGATCGCGACTATCGCCCCTCTAAACATAATATCTCCTCCTGTTGAAAATTCTCTCTTTTCTTTTCACCGAACATTCTTCCTTATCGCAGAAAATCCGGAACGCTCTCGCCCCTTACCAGGTCCGCGCGCGTCTCTCTGGATCGTATCACGGAAAAGGTCTCATCCCTGACAAGGACCTCCGGGATCCTCGGCCGTGAATTATAGTTTGAAGACATGGAAAAACTGTATGCTCCGGCACTCATGACAGCCAGGAGCTCACCTCGTTCCAGCTCGGGGATGGCCCTGCCGCGGGCAAGATAGTCCCCCGATTCACAGATAGGGCCGACTACATCGGAGAGGATATCTTCTCTCTCCTTAAGTTCAACAGACTGGATCTTGTGATACGAATCGTACAGACTGGGCCTCAGCAGATCATTCATCCCCGCATCGACGATGACAAACCTCTTGTCAGCATTGGTCTTCGTGTACAGAACCTCCGTGACCAGGATCCCCGCATTCCCCACGATCACCCTCCCCGGCTCAAGTATGAATGTGCAATCGATATCCCGTGCCCTGTCCATAATGGCCTTCGCGTAATCCACCGGATGAGGCGGCGTCTCCTGATCATAGGTAATCCCCAGGCCTCCTCCCAGATCGAGATACCTGATATCGATCCCCTCATTCCTGAGGGACGCGATCAGCTCCTTCAGACAATCCAGCGCGTCGATAAAGGGGGCAATCTGCGTGATCTGTGATCCGATGTGACAATCAACTCCTACAGCCTCTATATGATTCAGCTTTTTTGCATACCGGTACTCTACCAGGGACCGTTTGATATCGATTCCGAATTTATTCTCTTTCATCCCGGTCGATATATGGGGATGTGTCATGGGATCCACGTCGGGGTTCACACGCAGGGATATACGTGCAACGCTGCCCATCCTTCCGGCACATTCATTGATCACCTCAAGCTCCTGTGAGGATTCCACATTGAACATGAGAATATCGCTCTCCAGTGCGTACCGGATCTCTTCCTCCCTCTTTCCGACCCCGGAATAGACTATCTTGCGCGGATCGGCCCCCGCCTCGAGGGCCCGGTAAAGCTCTCCCCCGGAAACAATGTCGATTCCGCTTCCCTCATTGATGAATATCCTGAGAATGGCCCCATTGGAGTTGGCTTTCGCGGAAAAGCAGACGATATGCTGTATATCTCTAAATGCCGAATCAAAGACATCAAAATGTCTCTTAAGCGTCCTGTAGCTGTAAAGATAGAAGGGGGTCCCCACGGCATGCGCCACCGCGCGAACCGGCACCTCTTCACACCACAGCTGATTGTCTACATAGTTAAAATAATGCATGATGCACCCGTTCCGACCTCAGGGAACAACTATCTCCACAGTCTTGGATTCCTCTCCGCACATACCGGAGGAGGAGCATATCACCAGCCGGTAAGAGTAGGAAAAGCCCCTTCTGATGTTTCTATCCACATACCTGAATTTTCCCTTCTCCTTCGATCGTGCATCACGAAGCGGAAGATATTCGACGACGGCATATATACGGGGACAGCCAGGGCAATCACTGCCGTCCACCTTCAACGCGCTTCTGAAGATTCGGACAGATCCCGCACGGTCCCACTGGCCGGGGATCCCCCATTCCAGGGCAGCTCTCCCTTCATCAATAGACACAGTAAGGTCTGAGACCTTTTCGGGATAGCTGTCATGAGGATATCGCGGATCCGCTTTTTTTCCACAGCCGGCGGACAGCAGTGCCAGAGAGAATACCGCGATTACAAAAAATATCGATACCTTGTTCCCCTTTATCATACGCACACTCCTCTCAATCAGGTTTAATCAATCCCCACAGACTCTATTTCTCCTATCCTTTTGAGCACAGCCTCCCTGGCCGTTCCGCCGATGATGTTGCGCGCTCCGATCGAACCGGCCACGTCCATGCAGGCATAGATATCCTCATCGGCATCCTTCCAGAACAGGCGGGTTTCCTCTATAGAAAGGGCACTCATGTCCTTTTGTTTCTCAATGCAGTACCCCACGAGACGCCCCACGATACCATGCGCCTCCCTGAAGGGAATCCCCTTCAGCACCAGATAGTCCGCGACATCCGTCGCCGTGGAAAACCCCCCCGCGGCAGCCTCCAGCATCGCGACCCGATTGAAGGTCAGCGTTCCCGTCATATCCGCAAGGACGGCAAGGGAAGCCGTGACCGTGTCAACCGCGTCAAAGAGCGGTTCCTTGTCTTCCTGGAGATCACGGTCATAGGTCATGGGGAGCCCCTTCATAACGGTCAGTATCGCCGTCAGGTCCCCGTAGACACGCCCGGTCTTACCCCGGATCAATTCGGCCACATCGGGATTCTTTTTCTGGGGCATGATGCTGCTGCCGGTGGTAAAGGCATCGGACAGGGCAACAAACCCGAACTCCTCGCCGGACCAGAGGATCAGGTCCTCGCAAAAGCGACTCATGTGCATCATCAGGAGGGACGCATCAAAGATGAATTCCGCGACGAAGTCCCGGTCCGAGACCGCGTCCATGCTGTTTTTTGAGATCTTCGGAAAATCAAGCAACTCGGCCACCAATTCCCGGTCTATGGGGAATCCTGTACCCGCCAGGGCCGCCGATCCCAGGGGCATAACATTGATCCGCTCACGGCACTCTCTAAGCCGCCCGGCATCTCTGTCCAGCATCTCCCAGTAGGCAAGGAGGTAATGGGCCAAGAGGACCGGCTGGGCCTTCTGAAGATGTGTGTAACCGGGGAGTATGGTATCGATCTCCCGCCCCGCCACGCGAACGAGGACGGCCTGGAGACCCGCTACTAGATCAAGGACGGTGTTCACCTCATCGCGGAGGTACAACCTCATATCGAGGGATATCTGGTCGTTTCTGCTCCGTGCCGTGTGAAGTTTCCCCCCCACCTGACCAATACGTCCTATCAGAGACGACTCTATTGCCATGTGGATATCTTCCAGATCGGAAGAAAAGGGGAAGGTCCCCGCCTCTATATCCTTCAGTACATCCTGCAGACCGGATATAATCGCCTCGGCCTCTTCCGAAGAGATTATCCCCTGCGCGGCGAGCATACGGCAATGCGCAATACTCCCCTCAATATCATACGGATAGAGTCTTCTATCAAAATGGAGGGAGGAGGTAAATTCCTCCACCCGGCTGTCGGTGGGTTCCGAGAATCGTCCTCCCCACGGCTTTTTCTGTCCAGGCATAGGTAAGCTCCGCCATACCGCCGGTTATTTTTTCAACAGCGCCTGCATCTTCAATCTGAGCGCATTGAGCCGGATAAATCCCGTGGCATCCTTCTGATCATACACGTCATCTTCCTCAAAGGTGGCCAGTTTTTCACTGTAGAGTGATGAGGGGGCCTTCACACCCACAGGGTTACAATTCCCTTTATACAGTTTCAGACGAACGGTCCCGGTAACATCTCTCTGCGCCTCATCGATCATCGTCTGTATCATCTCTCTCTCGGGGGAATACCAGAAACCGTTGTATATGATCTGCGCATACTTGGGCATGATGGAATCACGTATGAGCATGGCCTCCCTGTCCATCGTAATTGTTTCCATGGCCCTGTGGGCCGCCCAGAGGGCCGTGCCGCCCGGTGTCTCATAGATCCCTCTCGATTTCATACCGACGAAACGGTTCTCGACCATATCCACCCTGCCGACACCGTTCTCCCCCGCGAGGGTGTTCATCTGATCGAGGAGCTGAGCGGGGCCCATCGCCTGCCCATCGATCGCCACGGGGTTTCCGTGCTCAAAGGAGACTTCCACATAGGTAGCCCGGTCCGGCGCGTTCTCAGGGGACACGCTCATCACGAACATATCCTCAGGCGGCTCCTCCCACAGGTCTTCAAGGATCCCTCCTTCATGAGAGATATGCAGGAGATTTCTGTCCTCGCTATAGGGATTCTTCTTCGACATCTTTATGGGGATGTTGTATTTTTCGGCATAATCTATCATGGCCTCTCTTGAAGTTAAGGTCCAGTTTTCATCCTTCCAGGCAGATATGATCGTGATAGCGGGATCAAGTGCCATGTAGGCCATCTCGAATCTCACCTGGTCGTTCCCCTTCCCGGTAGCCCCGTGACAGACGGCATCCGCGCCCTCCTGTTGTGCGATTTCAATCTGTCTCTTGGCCACGATCGGCCGTGCCAGAGAGGTACCCAGGAGATATCTCCCTTCATATATCGCATTGGCCCTCAGAGCGGGGAAGACAAAATCCCGTACGAATTCCTCTTGCAGATCTTCCACATATGCCTTGACCGCCCCCGTAGCAACCGCCTTTTCCTTCAGACCGTCAAGTTCCTGCTTCTGTCCCACATCACCGGTGAGGGTAATAACCTCACACCCGTACGTCTCAATCAACCACCTGACAATCACGGACGAATCAAGACCGCCGGAATATGCCAGGACCACTTTTTTTATTTCTCTGCTCACTTCTCTCTTCCTCCAGACATTAAAATTTCCATAATTGCCTTCTGTACATGCAGGCGGTTCTCCGCCTGATCAAGAATCACTGAGTGCGGCCCGTCTATCACACCAGCCGTTATCTCTTCTCCGCGGTGCGCGGGGAGACAGTGCATAACGATTGCGTCCCTCTTCGCACATCCAAGCAGTTTCTCATCCACCTGGTAACCGCTGAATATCACAGCCCTCTCTTCCTGCTCATCCTCCTGTCCCATGCTGGCCCATACGTCCGTATATATCACGTCGGCGCCCCTAACCGCATCGGCGGGGACACGTAGGACCTCTATCCCCTCCTTCGACTCCCGGATTCCTCTCTCCAGGATAGTTTCGTCGGGATCATACCCCTCGGGGCACGCGATAGCCAGATGAAACGGGAGACGGGTTGCAGCACTGATCCAGGAGTTCGTCATGTTGTTTCCGTCCCCCACATAGGCTATCTTCAATCCTTCGTATCCACCCTTCTTTTCTATGATGGTGAAGAGATCACTCAGGACCTGACAGGGGTGCAGCAGATCCGTCAATCCGTTGATAACCGGTATAGTGGCATAGCGCGCAAATTCTTCGACCAGCTCCTGCTCAAATGTCCGTATCATGATACCGTCGATGTACCGGGACATGATCCGCGCCGTGTCGGATACCGGTTCGCCCCTTCCCAGCTGAATATCACGCCGACTCAGGAATATACCCGCCCCGCCCAGTTGATGGATTCCCGCTTCAAAGGAGAGGCGGGTCCGTGTGGATGATTTGTCAAACAGCATGCCCAGGGTCTTCCCCCGCAGGGATTCGTGCGCTACACCTTTGTACAGTGAGTTTTTTAGCCTCTCTGCTCTTTTGAATATCTCACAGCAATCATCGGCATCGAGATCATAGATTGTCAACAGGTCTTTCTTCATAGGTCTCGCATCACCCCGTCGAGGACAGCAACCGCGCAGTCCACGTCCCCCTTTGTAATAATCAGGGGTGGAACAAAACGCAGGACGGTGTCGCTGGTACAGTTCAGGAGCAGTCCGCGCTCCATGCAACCCTTGACGATATCCGCCCCTTCTATGGAAAGCTCCACGCCGATCATGAGGCCCCGCCCTCTGACCTCTTTGATAACGGCATGCTCCTCCTTCAACCCCTCAAGTTTCTCGCGAAAATATGCCCCCGTCTCTCTGCAGTGATCCAACAGACCTTTGTTCAGCAGGGAATCCATAACCGCAAGCCCCGCCGCCATGGCGAGCGGATTCCCCCCGAAGGTGGACCCATGACTCCCCGGCGTAAAGGACACCGCCACCCGGTCTGTGGCCAGCATGGCTCCTACGGGGAAGCCATTACCCAGGGCCTTGGCCAGCGTCATGATATCTGGCGCCACACCGCTCTTTTCATACGCAAACAGATCACCCGTGCGCCCCATCCCCGTCTGGATCTCATCCAGGATCAGCAGGACCCCTTTTTCGTCACATATCCGCTTCACCCCTTCCAGGTACCCCGCCCCCGGGATATTCACGCCACCTTCACCCTGTATGGCCTCCAGCATAATCGCACAGACATCTTCCGTAACGGCCCGTTCAAGTGAAGAGAGATCATCGAAGGGGACATATTCAAACCCGGACGGCAGGGGAGCAAAACCCTTCTGAAGCCGTTCCTGTCCCGTTGCCGCGAGGGTGGCAAGCGTCCGGCCATGGAAGGAATTCTGGATGCTTATGATGCGATATCGGCCATCCATATGTTCGTGGGCATACTTGCGCGCCAGTTTGATAGCCGCCTCGTTCGCCTCAGCCCCGCTGTTGCAGAAAAACACCTTATCCGCAAAGGAGTGATCCACCAGAAGTTCCGCAAGGCGGATCTGGGGTTCAATATGGTATATGTTGGACACATGCATCAGGGTTTCGGCCTGTGCGCAGATCGCAGCAGAGACCTGGGGATTGGAATGGCCGAGGACGCACACGGCGACACCCGCCAGAAAGTCCAGGTATTCCTTTCCATCCGCATCCCACACTCGTACCCCTTCGCCCCGCACCAGGACAATCGGCAGACGCGCATAAGTGCCCATGATATATTTGCTCGAGTTGGCGATAAGATCGTTCGTTGTCATAGTGGCTCTATCCTTCGAGTTACGGATTTCCAGTTTCCAGTCACTTCCTT
>CAYXUH010000065.1:0-10429 GCA_964468685.1 uncultured Syntrophaceae bacterium
CCTTAATCCCCTCCCGCCAGGGGAGGGGAACCCTGACTTTTTACCGGTGCATCAAGGTTGATAGACTGAAGACTTTGCAATCGCTTCAGCCCTTAAACCTTCAATCTTTTACTTTCACCTGAATGAAGCGCAGGGGAGGAGTCCTTGAATGCCCCCATGGCCTCATCCATGAGGAGGTGTTCGCGCCCTTTGTATTTCGGTGACAGGTGGAAGATGCGAAGCTCTTTCGCCCCCGCTTCGCGGGCCAGATGTCCGGCCTGTCGCGCCGTCAGGTGGTACTTTGCCGCCGCTATATCCGCGTCTTCCTCCAGAAACGGGGCCTCGATAAAGAGTATGTCGGACCCCTCCGCCAGTTTCACAATCTTTCGCGCGTTATCGCTGTTGTAGACGGTATCGGTTACGTACGAGACCTTCTGCCCCGGCATTGTCCGGACGAGCTTTTTCATCTCACCAATGGATATTTCCCTGGTACCCCCGTCCCTCAGGCGTGCTTCGATCATGGAGTTATCCCGGGTCCCCTCGCGGATGTCGTCTTTGAGTCGCACCAGCCAGTTTCCCGGCGCGAGCCCCATCTCGTCAAGAGCGTTTTTCATGATGTTGATCTGCGTCCTCTCCTTCATGGCGAAGGCAAGGGAGGGCACCTTGTGGTCCAGAAAAGCCATCCGGACTGCGAAGCGTTTTTCGTCAACCAGTGGTTCTTCGAGTGTTTTTGTAACCGTATCCTCCGCCCTGAAACCGCCCCGGCAGCTGTAGCGTGTCTCCACCCTTTCCGTTTCATGCACCTCAACCACCCGCATGACGAAGTCGTTGGTGTAGTTGTGAACGAGGTTCCAGGTATACGCGGCCAGCTTTCCCTCGACATTTTTTGTAAATCCGGGCGGGCCGAAGAGGGACAGGTGCATGTCCCTCCCGAGGCAGATCCGCAGGAGATGATCAAAGCCGATGAAGTGGTCCATATGGGTGTGGGATATGAAGATGTGCCTGATCCTGAGGATCTGTCGCGGCGCAAGGGTATAGATCTCGCCGAGGTCAAAGAGGAGCGCCTCGTTCCGGTACTTGAACTTGATGTAGACCCCCGGGTCAGCGGACGGGTCATTGATCAGGTGGGCGCTGAACATACCCCACTATAAACGAATAGGCGAAAATGTGTCAAGGAGGTGAAAAATCCTTGACATCCTGCCACGCCGATGGGGTATTATGCCGGGCATGGGGATGTTTGCCGTTTCACAGAAAAAGGAGGAGGCCCTCCTCGCCCGCATGGAAAAGCTGGGCGTACGGGAGGAAGATCTCCGCGAGACCTTTGTCAGGGCGTCCGGTTCGGGGGGGCAGAAGGTGAACAAGACCTCCTCCTGTGTGTTTCTCATGCATGTCCCGACCGGACTTTCGGTAAAGTGCCAGGACGAGCGGTCGCGGGCAATGAACCGGTTTCTTGCGAGACGCATCCTCATCGACAGGATAGAGAGAATACAGAAGGGGCGCGCGAGTCTGCAGCGACAGAAGATTGAAAAGATAAAGAGGCAGAAGAGAAAAAGGTCAAAGAGGGCGCAGGAGAAGGTGCTCCGGTTGAAGCATATCCAGTCTGAAAAAAAGACCCTGCGATCAAGCCCCGCCCGTGTCGATGAATAATACCCGCGGGCATTTATGGACCAGTACATCCGGGATTCAACCCCCCATTATTACACGCTTGTCAGGGGCGACAGTATCGTAAAAGGTCACATTCTCACAATCTGTCATTTCAACCGCAGGGAGCTATAGTGCCCGTCAGGGTGAAATCTTATCTCTTCAGCATTTTGTGTTTAAAGATTTCTCGTCCCGACTGGTCGGGATGAGAAGCCGGGGAGACTTCCAAGTAACTTACATTTAAAAAAGTAGATGAACACTTTTTTACGTTTGTCATTTCGAGGAGTGAAACGACGAGAAATCTAAGATTTCTCATCCCGATAGATCGGGATTCGAAATGACAAATTAATATAAGTTACTTCCAATTATAATGCCGCAAAGTGGCATAGTGGAGCTTTTTACGAGTATATCGGGGGAGAAGATAAAAAAAGGGAAGAAACACTTTTTATTCGTCCCTTCCCCTTTTCGATAAAGCCTTGAGTGGTATGTCCTATCCGAGAACGTACTTGATCAGCGGATTGGCGTACAGTATCGACAGAGCGATAACCAGCGCATAGATCGCGATGGATTCCGTCATTGCCATACCGACGAGCATGGTAAGCATGATCTTACCCTGAGCATCAGGATTTCTCCCAACAGAATTCGCGGCACCACCCGTTGCCTGCCCCATTCCCAGTCCGGGTCCCAGCGCGCCGATTCCCATAACAATGCCGGCGGCAAGGACACTGCATGCGACAACCAGTGCCTTATTGTTCGCCACGGTGTCGGGCGAAGCGTCAGCGGCGAGTGCAACCGCGGCGGTTACGAATAGAAACCCCATGGTGATCATAAAAATGGTGATGCCTTTTAGTGATTTTCTCATACGATAATTCCTCCTACAGGTATTATTATTTGCCTGTCCGCTATGATACGATCCTGCCCCAGACTCTCTTTATTCGCCAAGATAGGATTAACACAAAAAAACAAGCGCGCCCTATGTAACCGTGACAAAGGTAGTTGTCAAGAACTATTTAGAAATGTTTGTCACAAAATGTTCGCATATGGTATGAAAACCGTGGCAGGGAACAGAAATAGTGTGAAGAGAGAAGAGGCTGAAGGGGAATATGCCGGGAATGACGGACGAGGAAAAGAGGGTCGCGCGGCAGGTACAGGGAGATATCCCCCTTGACAAGAGGCCCTTTGAGGTCATCGGGAAGAAACTCGGCATGAGCGAAGGCGATGTCATCGGTGTCCTGAAAGGGTTGCAGGAAAGTGGCGCTATGCGCAGGTTCGGCGCGGTGCTGCGGCACACAAGCGCGGGCTTTTCCGAGAATGCCATGGTCGTCTGGGCCGTTCCGGAGGAGCGATGTGAAGAAATTGGGTCCCTCCTCGCTTCCTACAATGAGATAAGCCATTGTTACGAGAGGACGCCCCCCCTTGAGGGTATCTATAACCTCTTCACGATGGTGCACCTGGCCGGGGGAGATCCTGAAGAGACCGGTACGGTAGATCGGATGGACACATTTGTAGGCACGATCTCTTCGGCCATCGGCATCAGGAAATACTTGATTCTCAGGAGTCTTGAGGAGTTCAAAAAAAGCAGCATGGAGTATTTTTAGATGGATATATCAAAATCACTTTTCCGGGAGGCGCAGCGATACATCCCGGGCGGCGTGAACAGCCCCGTTCGCGCCTGCGGATCGGTAGGGGTCGATCCCCTCTTTATAGAAAGGGCCGCGGGTGCGAGAGTATACGATGCTGATGGGCGGGAATATATAGACTACATCGGTTCGTGGGGGCCGATGATCCTCGGCCACGCCTTCCCTCCGGTAGTTGACGCGATCAGACAGGCCGCCGAGAGGGGGACGAGTTACGGCGCCCCGACCCGGATGGAGATCGAGATGGCGAGGCGTATCGTCGATGCCATCCCGTCGATCGATATGGTGCGGATGGTCAGTTCGGGTACTGAGGCCGTAATGAGCGCGATCCGGCTTGCCCGCGGATACACGAAGAAAAACCGGATCATAAAATTTGAGGGATGTTACCACGGCCACGCCGACTCGCTCTTGGTGAAGGCGGGATCGGGCGTCGCGACGCTGGGTATCCCCGGAAGCCCCGGTGTTCCTGAAGCCCTCGCGAAACTGACGATCACGGTCCCCTATAACGATATACAGGGGGCGCGGTCCGCGATCGAGCGGTACGGGGATGATACTGCCTGCGTTATCGTGGAGCCGGTTGCCGGCAATATGGGCGTTGTTCCCCCGGCCCCCGGATTTCTCGAGGGGTTGAGAGGGATTACCTCAGAGCGGGGAATCCTCCTGATCTTTGACGAGGTGATCACCGGTTTCAGGCTTACCTACGGAGGTTTTCAGAATATTGCCGGGATCGAGCCGGACCTCACCTGTCTCGGAAAGATTATCGGAGGCGGCCTTCCCGTCGGGGCCTTCGGCGGCAGGCGGGATATCATGGAACATCTGGCGCCGATGGGGCCGGTGTACCAGGCGGGCACCCTTTCGGGCAATCCCCTCGCCATGGCGGCTGGCATCGCGACCCTCGACTGTCTGCGGGAGCCGGGGGTGTACGACGAGCTTGAAAAGAAGACCGAACACCTGTGCGCCGGGATCAAACGGATACTGGAGGGAAAGAAGGCTCCCCACCGGATCAACCGGGTGGGGTCGATGTTCACCCTCTTTTTCACGGGGCAGGATGTCACCGACTTTGCCTCAGCCTCACAGGGCGACGCGAAGCTCTTCTCTGATCATTTCAGAAAGATGCTGGCGGGGGGGGTCATGATCGCCCCTTCCCCCTTCGAGGCATCCTTCATCTCCCGTGCGCATACCGATGAAGATATAGACGCGACACTGAAGGCATTCGGGTAGCGGAAAACTCTCTGGTCCACAGGGCACCTTCATAAGGGAATCAACCGTTTGCTTATGGCAATGAGATCTGAAGCCGGAAAATCAAGGGTGGAGAGCCTTACCGACGTAACGGTTCTCTGCCTGATCTTTATCTTCTTGTTCAGTTATTTCCGGCCGGAATATCTCTTTTCCCTGACGACAACAACGGGCGGGGACACAGGCTCTCATTACGCTACGGCCCAGTATATGCGCGACGTCCTCCTGCCGCAGGGGCGGATCTCCGGCTGGACGATGGGAAATTACGCAGGGTTTCCGCTGCTGAGGTTCTACTTCCCCCTCCCCTTTATACTGATGGCCTTACTCTCGCAGTTGATCCCGCTCCAGATCGCCTTCAAACTGATCACCATCCTGGGGGTTTTTACCCTCCCCCTGTGCTGCTACGCGGCGCTTCGCCTCATGGATCAGCGGTTCCCCGTTCCCGCCGCCGGCGCGAGCTTTTCGCTCTTTTTCCTCTTTATGGAAGCGAATTCCATGTGGGGTGGGAACATCCTCAGCACGCTTGCCGGTGAGTTTGCCTACGGCATCGCTATGTCCCTGGCCGTCCTTTTTGCGGGGACGCTCTACCGGGGGATCCGTGATGGCAGATACCTGGCGCTGAACGCGGTCCTTGTCTTTTCCATAGGGTTCAGCCACGGGTATGCGCTCCTCTTCGCTGTTGCGATGTCATCCTTCTTCCTCTTTGACCGGGCCTGTTTTCTGAAAAACGGTATCTACCTGTTCAAGATACACGCTCTGGGTTTCCTTCTTCTCGGGTTCTGGCTGCTCCCGCTTATCGGGGACATGACGTACACCACGGCGTATGCCGACCAGTGGTTTATCAAATCGCTGCTGAAGATATTTCCGTACATCCTCTGGCCCCCGATAGTACTTGCCGCCGCCGGCCTTGTCGTGGTCGGGTTTCACGTTGTACGCAAACCGGAAATGGTGAAACGCTTTGCCGAAGAGGTAAAACCAGCGGCCTTTTTTGCTTATGTGATCCTTCTGTGCTGGGTATGCTACCGCCTCGCTCCGCGGATAGGCGTCATCGATATCCGCTTTCTCCCCTTCATGCAGGTATTCCTGATGCTGATGGGCGCTCTTGGCCTTGGTGTCCTGACGCGATCGCTGAGACAGAAGTGGGTAGTGCCGGTGATGCTCCTTGTCTGTGCCGTTCCCTTTATCAGTCACCTCGAAAAGAACGCTGGAGTATGGATCCCTTGGAATTACAACGGTTTTGAGGCGAAGAAGCTGTGGCCGGCCTTCAGCGAGGTAAACCGCTATCTTGCAGGATCGGTCGGCGATCCGCGGGTGGTGTACGAGCACTCTTCCCTGCACAACGACGCAGGTACCACGCGGGCCTTCGAATCCCTCCCCCTCTTTTCCGGGCGATCGACGCTGGAAGGGCTCTACATGCAGTCCTCCCTGTCGTCCCCCTTCATCTTTTATATCCAGTCCGAGATATCGAAGCAGTCATCGAGACCCTTTCCGCAGTACCGCTATTCAAACGTTGATCTGGCGGCCGGAATTGAACACCTCAAGCTGTTCAACGTCAGCGATTTTATCGTGGTCAGCCCCGAGATCAGGAAAATGATACAGGAAATCCCCGAATTCAGGCTCAAAAAGGGCATTCCCCCCTATTTCATCTATGAGCTGACGACGAACACGAACCGGTACGTTGTGCCTCTGGAATTCGAGCCGGTGTTGTGTGAGGCAAAAGACTGGAAGATGGCATCCTTCAGGTGGTTCCAGACCTATGGGAAAAACCGGGGAATTCATCTCGTCTTCGATCAGGGAGGGGATATCGACAGATCACGGTTCAAGGCGGCGGTTGACTCATTTCCGCCCCCCACGCCGGATACCCTCTCCGACGAAGAGGTGCCGTCCGTGTTACTCCCCCGGATCCCTGTCGGCCGGACCTGTATAGTCAGCGAAGAGATACGGAATGAGGAGATTATCATCAAGACATCCAATCCGGGTGTTCCCCTCCTGATAAAGGTTTCCTATCATCCGAACTGGAAGGTAGAGGGTGCGGACAGGATATACCTCATCTCCCCCTCATTCATGCTGGTATATCCGAATCGCACCAATGTGCGCCTCTCCTTCGGAAAAACCATCTGGGATTACTCGGGATATATCCTCACCGGTGCCGGGGTGATCATCCTGCTGCTGATCGGAATTGCCCGGATACAAGGGGGCCGAAAGGGGCATCCGCAGAGAGAAAAAGAAAAGGGAGTATGCAACGTGCTGCCCGGGTTTGTCCTGCGCAATCAGGGGCGCATGGTTGTCGCCCTGGGGGTTCTCGTGCTATTCGGCGCTGCGGCGCTGCTGATCCCTTCCGGCGGAGGACCGGGAGAGATCATGCACAAAGGGATTCTCTACAAAGACGGTGGAAACCTGGAGGAGGCACGGGCCGTTTTCAAGGAGGTAAGAGAACGATTCCCCGATCATCCAATGGCGGGCGAGGCCGCCTATTATTATGGCATATGCTGGTATAAAGACAAACACTGGCGAAAGACGATAGACGTCTTCAGCACGATGATCAAACAATATCCCGGGAGCGTGTGGATTCCCGAGGCGTATTTCCATATCGGGAAATCGTACAACTTCCTCGGGGAGCAGGAACAGGCGAACGCGGTGTTTGACAGGATTATCAGAGACTACCCGGAGACACCGTGGGCCACTTACGCCGCGGAATGGAAAAAATAGGAGAACCGCAATGCCCTCAGTGTCCATATTCATCCCGGTATACAATGAAGAGGAGATGCTGTCGGAAAACGTCGTACATCTCATGTCTTATCTCGATAACAACCTGCCCGGGTATGAAATTGTTATCGTGAGCAACGGCTCCACGGATTCGACGGTGAAGATAGGAAAGGCTCTGGCGGCGGAACATCCGGAGATAACCTTTTCCCATACAGATGAAAGGGGCGTGGGACATGCCTTCAGGCGGGGTGTTTTACTGGCAAGGGCGGACAGGATTATCACGCTTGACATCGACCTGACAACCGATATCGATTTTATCCCCCGTGCCTGCGAGTTGTTGGACGAGTACGATATCGTGATCGGGTCAAAAAAGAGGGGGATTCAGGAGCGATCGGCGGTCAGAGTCATGGGGAGTGGTTTGTTCATACTCTCCGCCAGGGCGCTTTTTGGTCTTCCCTACGGGGATTATTCCATAGGAGCCAAGGCCTACCAAAAGAGAATGATCCTGAAATATCTTGATCATGTCGATTACGGTTCCTCCTATGTCCTTGAGATTATATATAGATCATGGCGCAACGGGGCACGTATCATCGAGGTTCCGGTACGGTGCAGCGACGCGAGGAAAAGTCACTTTAACCTCGTTCATGAAGGGCTCTACCGATTTTACCGGTTGTTCAGGTTGTGGTTCAAAAGCGGCACTGAATAATCTCCAGGATTTTAACCAAAAAGCTCAAGAAACCTTCTCGTTTTCCCCTTGACTTTTATCGCAGATCCCTTTAGTTATAGCGAGTTCAGGGAGTGAACAATCCATCTGTGTCTGCTGCTGATTCAAAACGGGGGGGGCGGCATGTCAGATCCCAGAAAAAACGATCTTAAAGACGAAGAGATTCTTAATGTGCTGAAAACAATAGAGGGATCTCCTTCTGTAACTCAACGAGAAATGTCCTCCCATCTGGGCATCAGCCTGGGTAAGGTCAACTATATGATCAATGCTTTGATAAGCAGGGGACTTGTCAAGGCAAATAGCTTTAAAAAAAGCAATAATAAACAGGCATATCTGTATATCTTGACACCGCATGGTCTTGAGGAAAAAGCGAGGGTAACCTACCGCTTTCTCAGGGAGAAAATGCGCGTGTATGACAGATTGAAGGAAGAGATAGAGCAACTGAAGAGAGACATCCAAAAATAGTGACAGCGACTATTTTTATGAATGATAGAAGGTAGAGAACCCGGCAGGAAATTAAAAAATAGCTGTTACCATTTTAGCCATATGTAATTCAGGGGGCGGAGCTGTATCAAGGCCCCTCCATTCCCCCGACCCTTACCGACGTGGATGATCTGGCAAAAGCGATGGGGTTTAAGCCCTTGACACCTCTGTAATAAGAAATAAGAAACTCATAGATTTTTGGTATACAGAATGAAACGACAGACTAAACAGGATCAATAACCGCAGTCACCATTTTACAAAAGGAACATCACATGAAGAAAGCTTTTATAACCGGTATCACCGGACAGGACGGATCGTACCTTGCCGAGTTTCTTCTGGGTAAGGGATACGAGGTGCACGGCCTCATCAGGAGGGCGAGCACCTTCAACACGGAGCGCATCGATCATCTCTACAAGGATTTTCACGACCCGGACGCGCGCATGTACCTGCATTACGGAGACCTCTCGGTGTCGGCGCACTTGACAAACCTCATGTCCGAGATTAAGCCCGACGAGGTATATCACCTCGGCGCTCAGAGCCATGTCCGAGTGAGCTTTGACACCCCCGAGTATACCGGCGACATCACCGGTCTCGGAACAATCAGGCTCCTGGAGGCGATCAGAAAGACCGGGAGCACGGCACGGTTCTACCAGGCTTCGTCCAGTGAGATGTTCGGGGCGGCGCCTCCGCCGCAGAACGAAGACACCCCCTTTCAGCCGCGGAGCCCGTATGCCGCCGCCAAGGTATATTCCTACTACGTGGTAAAAAACTACCGTGATGCCTACAATATATTTGCCTGCAACGGCATTCTCTTCAATCATGAATCCCCCCGCAGGGGCGAGACCTTTGTCACGCGAAAGATTACGCGTGCGGCAACCAGGATCAAGCTGGGCCTGCAGGACAAACTCTACCTGGGGAACATTGAGGCAAAGAGGGACTGGGGATTCGCCGGCGATTACGTAGAGGCCATGTGGATGATCCTCCAGCATGACACGCCGGACGATTTTGCTATCGCTACCGGCGAGACACACTCGGTGTGTGAATTTGTTGAAAGAGTTTTCGAAAAGCTTGGTCTCGATTACCACAGGCACGTGGAGATAGACGAGCGTTACTTCAGGCCGACCGAAGTCGATGTCCTCCTCGGCGATTCAACCAAGGCGCAAAAGATTCTCGGGTGGAAACCCAAAACTAACTTTGATCAGCTAATCGACATGATGATCGAAACGGACCTCAAACTGGCGGAAAAAGAAAAGATCCTGAACGACGCTGGCTATTAGGAAAATAGTGACAGCGACCATTTTTTGAAATACCTGAAATTATAAAAAGTTTTCGAAAAAAGAGCAATTATCACCATTAAATTCTTGACAAATTCAAATAGCAATCATATTGTAGTGTCACAAAGACAGCATTGAATGATATCACTGTAAAAGAGGCTCCACCATGAAAGTAATTACAATCCGAGGTATAGATTCTTCCGTATCTTTAAAGCTGAAACAGGTTGCCAATAACGAAAAGAAAAGTGTGAATCAACTGGTTTTAGATATGATCAGACAGAATGTCGGTATGCAGAAGAGGGCAAAATATACAAAGAAGCATGATGATCTGGATCACCTCTTTGGAACGTGGACTGATGCTGAATTCGAAAAAATTCAAGGTATTATTGACAGCCAAAGAAAAATTGACCTGGAATTGTGGAAATGAGACGGTTGCTGATTGATACCAATATTTACTCTTATGCGCTTAAAGGAGATAGCGATGTTGTTACCGTCCTCAGAAAGGCAGAAGAAATAGGATTTTCTGTGATCAGCATTGGCGAACTTCTTTCTGGTTTTAAAGGGGGAGGAAGAGAGCAGAAGAACAGGGAAGAACTTGAAACTTTCTTGGACAGTCCCAGGGTTGTTGTTTATCCTGTGAATGAAGATACCTCCGAGTTTTATGCTGAAACCCTTCACAATTTAAGAAAAATCGGGAAACCTGTGCCCACAAATGATATTTGGATTGCTGCCGTGGCATTTCAGAATGG
>CAYXUH010000066.1:0-10345 GCA_964468685.1 uncultured Syntrophaceae bacterium
TTCGTTATCGCACTTATCCCCTTTAGTGGGACTTATCCCGCGTAGCGGGGCTGAGGATGAGAAACAAGAGGGGATCATGCAACAAGATATTCTGCTTCAACTGAACAATATCAGCGTCGTCTACTCGGATGTTATCCAGGTCCTGAAGGGGGTTTCCCTCGCGGTCAGGGAGAGGCATATCGTATCCCTCCTCGGAAGCAACGGGGCCGGGAAAACCACCACACTGAAGGCGATCTCGGGGCTCCTGAAAACGGAGAATGGAAAGGTTACGGACGGGGATATCATATACGAAAAGATCTCCATTCAGAATTCCCCCCCGGAGACCATAACACGCCGCGGTATCATCCAGGTGCTCGAGGGGAGGCAGCCCTTTAAGTATCTGACAATAGAGGAAAATCTAAGAGTTGGCACGGCCACGAGGTGGGGGAAACCATACAAAAAGGACCTTGACCTGATATATGATTACTTCCCGCCGCTGAAAAAACGACGGAAGGCCCTGGCCGGGTACTGCAGCGGGGGTGAACTCCAGATGCTCGTCATGGGGCGCGCCCTGATGGCGCATCCCAAACTGCTCCTCTTGGACGAGCCCTCCCTGGGACTTGCCCCCCTGGTGGTCAAGGAGATATTCGAGATCATAGAGCGGATCAACCGGGAGCAGGAGACAACGATTGTTCTCGTCGAACAGAACGCGAACATGGCGCTCCAGATAGCGCACTACGGGTATATTATGGAAAACGGCAGGATCGTCATGGAGGGGATCTCCTCCGATCTCAGGGAAAATCCCGATATCAAGGAGTTTTACCTGGGGATGGGGACGACCGGTGACGCGAAATCATACAAGGACGTCAAGTCGTATAAGAGACGCAAACGGTGGTTGTAGATTAAGAGTGTTGCATGAAGAAGGCAAACCCCTTATCGATAAGAGAGGATGGAAGTAGCCTATCCCCATGGCGGGGCGCTGTCAGGATACCGACGCATCCTTCATCTTGAGCTGGATGCTGCTCTTTCCGTTCCAGTGGTTTATCTGGGGCGTAAAGACTATGTCGGCCGTTGATCCTGAAAGGGGGCCGGAGAGGTGTCCATTATTGAACCATATAGTATCGCGGTATGTATTGTTCGCATTAGCGCGCATCCTTAAATGATTGTTTCCTACAACTGTAGGGGATGATATCGTTACCTCTCGCGCACAGAGGAGGGGCTCAGGGTTCATACTTCCAAAGGGGCCCAACATCTCTATCTGAGAGATGAGGGTATAATCTATCTCATCCAGTCCGCAGAGGGCGTCTATGGCGGTTTGGGGAGCCAACCTCTTGTCACCCACACCTTCACGCACCGCCGCACTTAAGATAGCGGAGAACTCCCCTATGTCCTCTTCCCGTATGGAGATTCCGGCTGCGTACCGGTGGCCGCCATATGAGAGCAACAGAGAGGAACATTTCTTGTCCAGGCCTTCATACAGATTAAATCCCGATCCCGACAAGTCGGGACTCCTGCCTGATCCCTTGCCGATCCCGTCTTTTATACTGATCAGCACTGTGGGGCGATAATACCGATCCACAAGCTTTGATGCCACGATACCTATGACACCCGGATGCCATGTGTGGGATGAGAGAACAAGAGCATTCATATTGTCAATATCAATGTTTGACTCTATTTTTTCAAGTGCTTCATCAAGAATAATTTTCTCCATTTCCTGACGTTTTTTGTTATATAAGTCAAGGCGCTCGGCAAGGAGCGTTGCCCTGCCTTCGTCCTCGGTAAGGAGAAGTTCCACGGCATCTTCAGGGGATCCGATCCTCCCTGCGGCATTGATACGGGGAATCAGTCTGAATGCCGCCGATTCTGAGCTGACGCCCTTATTCTCCATACCGCTTATAGCCATCAGCGCCTTGAGACCCCGACTTGTCGGGGTATTGCTTGCCACGCCGAGCCCTATCTTTGCGAGGATTCTGTTTTCGTCGACGAGAGGCACAACGTCACCGATGGTCCCAATGGCAACCATATCCAGATACTGCATGAGATTAGGATATTCCCTGTCTTTCCAAAAACCTATGTCCCGAAGTTTTCCACGCAGGGCGATCAAAAGATTAAAGACAACGCCTACCCCCGCGAGAGATTTAAAGGGGAACGAGCAGTCGGCGCGATGGGGATTGATGACGGCGCTGCAGTCGGGTATGATATCGGGAATTTCATGATGATCCGTTACGATCACATCAATGCCTGAGGTGGTTGCGTAGGCTATCTCTTCATGGTCGGAGATGCCGCAGTCCACCGTTATGATAAGGCTGGTTGCATCTTCCCTGAATCGGTCTATTGCCGCTTTATTGAGGCCATAGCCCTCTTCAATCCTTCCCGGGATGTAATAGGTCACCGTATCGTGGATTATCCTGAGAAACTTTATGAGAATTACAGTGGATGTGATACCGTCCGCGTCATAATCCCCGTAGACAACGATCTTTTCTTTTTTGACGATCGCTTGTATCAGCCTTTCGACGCCCTTTTCCATATCCTTCATAAGAAAAGGATTGTGCAGGTGTTCCAGAGAGGGGAAGAGAAACTTTTTGGCGTTGTCCGGGGCCGTTATACCTCGGTTAATAAGTATTTGTGAGATGAGGGGGCTGATTCCAAGTTCCCGAGCCAGAGTCCCGACTTGTCGGGATTGAGCCCCTTTGTTGCTATCAGGGAGTTTCCAGCGGGTGATTGGCAGCATATTTTCTGTCCTGATCAGATTAAATTTGGACTATAGTCAAGGCGTCTAGTCGTGTCAAGGAGGGATTTATTCCTTGATGTTTCAGGGATCGGGTGTTACGAACACTGAATGCTGAAAAGGGGTGTGATAACAAGGAATCTGAGATTGAACCGCAGGGATATTGCATATGTCAAATATATCTTTGAGGGGTATGAGGGCCTTGCGACGGTTACCACTATCCCGACTTGTCGAGAATCGGTGGTGCAGCTTTCCATAGTACCGGATTTTGGTTCCGATGTTGACGGGATACTGGAGGCGTTAAAAAGAGAAATCGATATGTGCGAGATTGGTGGAGGGGAATGAAAATGAAAAGAGGATGCAGGTATTTTTTGATCATGCTGTTTCTTCCATTTATTCTGGGTATGGGATCTATGACGGGGAGCGATACACCCGACAAGATCCCTGTTACTGAAAAGAAATTCGGCGCCACTTTTATCGATCAGATGGATACCCTTACCAAGTGCACGGAAGTAAGCATAGAGGGGAAGACCTTTATCGAGGGGAAAAAGGGGAAGGGCGTCTACACGATCCCCTTTGAAGAGGTGGAGAGTGTCGTGTTCCTTTTAAAGGGAGAAGAACTGAGAGGCCTGATCCGCCTGAGAAATAATAGCAGTGATGAACTGATACTGAACAATGACCATAAGGCATATGGAAGAACGGCGCACGGAACCTTTCAAATAGACCTTATGGACCTCAAAAAGATTATAATTAATGGATAATTCGGGGGAGATGGACGTTGTATCCGTCTGATGAATCAGACGGATACTTATTCCTAGATGGCCTTCTTGACAGCACCCGAACGCAGGCATCGGGTACAAACCTTCATTCTTTTTACGGCGCCCGTCTTCGGAACCACAACCCTTATCTTCTGGAGGTTGGGGTACCAGACCTTCTTTGTCTTGTTGTGCGCGTGACTGACGCTGTTCCCTACGATGGGCCCCTTACCGCAGATCTCACAAAATCGAGACATAATAAACTCCTTTCAGAAAACCAGGCTGTTTCCTAGACTATAACGAGGAATTTTGCAAGTATTTTTTTGGTATTACTTCAGTTTTTCCATTCACTGTTACCGCTCGTTTTTCATCGATGCCGGCTGCCCCGTCGCTTCGAGAACACGCATCCACAGATTGCCCTTTGTGTTTACCTTTTTCCGGGATGCCACCGATTTGAGGGGCAGGTGAACATATTCTCCCTTGAAAAGTCCCACCACCAGGTCTGTCTTTCCCGCCATCCCGGCGTGTACGGCAAACTGCCCCAAGAGCTCGCAGTATATGCTGTCGCTGGCATTGGCGGGAACACTCCGTATGGTGTAACTGGGATCGATGTACTTGAGGTTGATCTCCATTTTCTTCTCTTTAAAGTACTCTTCGATCTTTTCCTTCAGATAGATTCCGATGTTCCCGAGTCGTCTGTTTCCGGACGCGTCGGTCTGTTTCTGGCCGCTGCCGGTGCACAGGTCCTGCCCAGCGCCTTCCGCTACCAGTATAACGGCATGCTTTCGCTCAAAGAGGCGCTTCTCCAGTGCCGCGAACAGGCCGTTCTTCCCCTCCAGGTCAAAGGGGACCTCGGGGATGAGGGCGAAATTGACATCATTCTGCGCCAACGCGGCGTTCAGGACGATATGACCCGATTCCCTCCCCATTATCTTTACCAGTCCTATCCCCATGGGTGCGCCTTTCGCTTCTACATGGGCACACTGAATCGCATTGACCACTATGGAAATCGCTGTATCAAATCCAAAGGTCTTGTCGATCAGATTCAGGTCGTTATCGATGGTCTTCGGTATGCCGATAACGCCCATCTTTATATTCCTTTTCCCGATTTCTTCCGTTATGCGTCCAGCAGCCCGCATTGTCCCATCGCCGCCCACGCAGAAAAAGATATCGATGTTCATCTCGCACAGGGTGTCGACGATGGTTGTGATATCCTGGCTGCCCCGTGAAGATGAAAGGATACTTCCACCAAGCGAGTGTATGTCCTTGACCATATCCGGCGTCAGGGTTACCGGTTCGTGGCCGTACTTGGGGACAAGGCCCTGGAAGCCGTACCGTATGCCCATAACCTTTTTGATACCGTACCGGTAGTAGAGACCCATCACCACTGCCCTTATGACGTCGTTGATACCCGGGCTCATTCCGCCGCAGGTGACGATGGCGGCCTTTGTATGTGCGGGATCGAAATAGATGGTTTTTCTCGGACCGGCAACTTCAATGGATAGGGGGGCATCTTTAACTGTCTGCGGTGAATCCTGATGGAGATGCGGGTCGTACAAAACTCGCCTGCTGTCCGACATGAAGTATCCTGGAGCAATCGGCGATGAAACGGTCGGCTTTCCCAGTCTCTGGATCTTAAAATTGGGCGATTTTTTCATTGCTACTCTCTCCCTGTTGCAAGTCTCGCGGCGTTTATCCCGGACATGATCTCTCCCTCGAATCCAAGGCCCGGAATCAGGGTGTCACCTGTAAAGAAGACGTTTTTCATGGGCGTCTGATTGGGGAGCAATGACATCCCTATAAAAGGGCTCTTCACACCGTATACAGGCCCGACAATCCTTCGATATTTCTTAGATATGTTTATAGATTCTTCCTGGTTGATAAAGTCGATATTCTCTTCCAGGAAGGGGAGAAAAAATCTCAGATTTTTTAACATATCATTTGCGACCTCTTTGAGGTCTTCACTGTTTGATTCCGAGGGAGAATTTTTGAGAAAGGTGGTAACGCTGATGGCCCTCTTTCCATCAGGGGCTCGCAGGGTGTTTCCCGTTTCGCTCGTCTCCAGAAACAGGAAATTCCCGTCTTCGACGGGTTTGGTTTCATCCGGTACCACGACAACATAGATCCCCATCTTTTCCGGGATACATCTGCCATCCACTCCCATATGCAGGGTAAATGGATAGAGGGATGGCCGTATTTTGCTATACCGTTTCCTGAGAGATACAAGTTCTCTGTTTTCCTCCAGGAGAGCGGCAAATTTCTCATAATATGTGCTTATTATTATGTTTCTCCCATAGACAGTCGGGATGGCATCGCCCTGTGTATCGTCTGTTTCCACGTTGATTTTGACGACCCTTTTCATCTCGAGTATCGAGATGGGATGTTCCTCTATAACGCCTCCGTCAGCCTCGAATTTTTTCCTCAGTTTCGTTATAAGGAGATGTTTCCCCTCCCGGTAGTAGGATAACCCCTGCAGGGTTACGGAGAGTGTCCGTGCAAAAGAGATTGGGTTTGTCGTACGAGGATCGAGATGTGACAGGAGATGAATCTGGGTCTCCAGGATCTTGCCGAGTGAGGAATCTTGTCGAATCGCCTTGAGCTTTGCCGTAAAGGCCCTTTTCTTGAGAGCGATGAATGGTGTGTTGAGAATAAGTTTGATATGGTCCTTCGGGGTTTCCGGTCGGAGGTGAAGGTCCTTATCAATCATACTCGATGCAAAGGAGGCGCTCTTCGTGAGGGAGGTATAGAGGCTGAGTATTTTTGAAGCCTCGTCCGGAAACTCTCGGTTCATCTCCCTGAGGTCCGGTTCGGCCTTCCCGAACAGTTCTATCCGATGTCTCCGAAGAATTATCTGGAGCGGGGGATTCTCAACGGGATCTTCCTGAGGTATTGCCAGGTGAGAGAGAAACTGTTTGAAGATATTTCCCCTGTTGAACCCGGTCCAGGGGAGGGGGTCAATATCGAACGTGTAGCCCGATTCCGAGTAGCATGGAGGCGCGTCATCTGTCAGGAGAAGTGTTTTTCTCCCATGGCTTGCCAGGGTAACTGCGGCTACCAGAGAGCCCATATCACTTCCCACCACGATCGTATCATACATAAGCTACATCACCACGGCCCACAATTGATTTTAATTCATCCTTAATCCTGTCCGATGATATGACGCGTACACCGCTCTGCATGAGAAGGGCCGATGTGACACCCATCCCTCGCACAGTGGTGCTATCCCTCTTTATGTGGATAACGCCGCAGGAAGGGCTTTTCTCTTTCATTATCGCGGTTGAGATCCCCATAAGTTTCATGAAACGCATCACCTCCTGTGCGCCTCGGAGGAAACAATCGGTAACATCCCTTTCGGAGGCAGAGACAACCTGCGCCCTTCCTTCGAGGACATCCAGACCATCCCCACCCTGTATCTCCGAGGGGGCACGCGGCGTCGGAAGCCCCCCGAGCTGTTCCGGGCAGAGGGGCACAAGGACTTTATTTAACGTGGGCGCGAACAGGGCTTCCTCAGGGTAATTCCCCCTATCATACCTGCAATTGAAGCCAAGGAGACACGCGCTTACAATAATCATATCAAAACTTTTCCAGGGGCGGGTTGTGCAGGGACGGGGTTTCCATCGGGTGTGGATCCTTTATCCGTACCTTCCGTCCGGTAACCTCGATTCTCCCCTCCGCATAAAGCTGGATCGCCTGCGGATAGATTCTGTGTTCCTCTTTCAGTATCCTCTGCTGGAGGATTTCCGGCGTGTCGTTGTCATACACGGGAACAACAGCCTGGATAATGATAGGTCCGCTATCGACCCCCTCATCGGCGAAGTGGACTGTGCACCCGGAGAATTTCACCCCGTAATCGAAGGCCCTTTCCTGGACATGGAGGCCCTGAAAGGAGGGGAGGAGCGCTGGGTGGATGTTCATTATCTTCAAGGGAAAGGCCCGCAGGAGGGCCGGTGTCAGTATCCTCATGAATCCCGCCATGATTACAAGATCTACACCGTGGGCCTTTAAGACGGCAACAACCTCCCGGTCGAATTCCTCACGTGTGGAAAATTTTTTATAATCAATAATGACCGAGGGAATATTGTGATTCTTTGCCCTTTCCAGCGATCGAACATCGGGAAGATTGCTTATAACCACCTGGATTGTCGCGTCCAGTTTACCCTCCTCTATGGTGTCGATGATGGATTGGAGGTTAGTTCCCCCGCCGGAAACCAGGACGCCCAGGTTTATCTTCTTCATCTCTCTACTCGAATGTGATGGCCGGGCCTTCTTCATCCCGGTTTGTGATATGACCGATTATGTGAGCCTGCTCTCCAAGTCTCTCTATATGATCAATGATCTCTTCCGAATTCTTTTCCGGAACGACAACGACCATTCCGATGCCCATATTGAACACCCTGAGCATCTCCGCGTCATCCACTCCGCCCTTGTCTTGAATGATCCCGAAGATGGGGGGAGGGGTCCACCTCTCTCGAACGATAACTGCTCCGCATCGCTGAGGGAGTATCCTCGGGATATTTTCCGTAAGCCCCCCACCCGTGATATGGGCTATCCCCCGGATGGGGAAGTTTTTTATAAGGTTCAAGATGGGTTTTACGTATATCTTCGTCGGGCGGAGAAGTTCCATGCCGACGGAACCTTCGAGACCCTCTATCGAATCGTTGACACTAAGACCCGCCTTTTCGAACAGTACCTTTCGGACAAGTGAGTATCCGTTGCTGTGGATTCCGTTCGATGCCAGACTTATAATGCTGTCTCCCGCCCTGATCTCGGAGCCGTCAATGAGATTGTCATATTCTACAACGCCGACACAAAAGCCCGCAAGGTCGTATTCATCATCCTTGTAGAACCCGGGCATCTCGGCGGTTTCACCGCCGGTAAGTGCGCATCCCGCCTCGACGCAGCCCTTTGCTATACCTTCCACTATCTGGACACTCGTTTCAAGGCTCAATTTCCCGGTGGCTATATAGTCCAGGAAGAAGAGAGGTTCCGCACCCTGGACGACCAGGTCGTTTACGCTCATTGCGACGAGGTCAATGCCGATAGTGTTATGAATACCCATCGCTTGGGCTATCTTGAGTTTTGTCCCCACCCCGTCGGTTGTTGAAACGAGCAGGGGGTTCTTGTACTTGTCGGTGCCGAGGTGGAAGAGGCCTCCAAAACTGCCTATCCCTCCAACCGCCCCCTTGCGCGCAGTGGTCTTTATCAGCGGTTTTATCCTTTCAATAAAGGCGGTGGCCTTGTCAATATCCACCCCCGCTTCCCTATATGATGTCTTTTTGACTGTCATGGTATGGACCTGGATCCCTCCTGGTATGAAAGATTCGAAATTACTCACGTCCTGACGCGTAGTCGCTGTATAAAGCTGGAGCTAAACGGTTGGGTCATTCGTATAAAAATTTGACGCCGTAAGGCTAACACCGACGACGATTCTTGTAAAGGGTTTTGGGGATCAAAATGGGATATAATTCTTCACGTAAAGGGATTACACGATGCGGTGGATCGTCTCTGTGTGCAATCGGGCTAAAAAGCGGTATTCCACCTTTTCCTCGCCTCCCGGAGGGGGGCATTATATGTGGTAGAGGTCATCACCCCATACCTTTATCCAGTTATCTTCCATAATCTTCAAGGCCTTCTTGACCGGGCCTAGGCCCAGTATGACAACGGAGGTAAGCCCCGTTCCCATGCAGGGGTATATGTAATCAAGATTGATATGTGCCTTTTTTAACAGCTTTAAGACGACATTAATACCCCCCGGATGATTCGGTATCTCGCATGCTATGACCTGTTTTGTCTTTATCTTATACCCCGCCGATTTCAAAATATTCACCGCCTTGTTGGGGTCGTTGGCAACAAAATAAAAAAGACCTTCCTCTACCCGTCTTGTCGCATAGCTACAGGCCAGTATGTTGACCCTGTTATCACTCAGTATGTCGCTGACATCGGAGAGCTGCCCCGGTATGTTTTTCAGCCAGAGTTCGATCTGTTTTACCGTATTCACCGCGAATCCCCCTTCAGAATGTTTATATATTCAGCGCCCCTGTCCAGACCCCTGCGGTTCAGCTTCATGATGGAGGCCTTGGAGTTCTTCACGATCTCGGAGAGCCCATTCATGATGGAGTCAAGAGACGTTATACCGGTATGGGCCGCAAAGGCCCCCAGCATGATCATGTTGACAACCCGTTCACTCCCCAGTTCCTTTGCGATCTCAACGGCAGGTATCCGTATAGCGGTCAGGTCGTCCCTGGTCAGTTCTCTGCTGACATGGTCTGAATTGAGAAGGATGGTGCCGCCTTCGTTCATTACCCCCTCGTATTTCAGCAGAGACGGTTTATTCATAATGACTGCGAAATCTGGGGAAGATGATACGGGGGAGAAGATTTCCTCATCCGAGACAACAACCGTACAATTTGCCGTACCACCGCGCATCTCCGCCCCATAGGCGGGCAGATAGGTTACCTCTCTGCCGTCTCGCATTGCAGCCACCGCGAAGACATAGCCCATCATCAGGACGCCCTGTCCCCCGAATCCGGCAAAGACGGTCTTTTTCATACGAACCAATCCCATTTAACCTATTTCGTCCTTTATGACCTTGAGGGGGAAGGTCTGCATAACATCTTCATCGATCCACCGGCACGCATCCAGCGGGGACATCTTCCAGTTGGTAGGGCAGGGGGAAAGAATCTCGACAAGCGAGAATCCCCGGCCCGCAATCTGGGCCTTGAAGGCTTTGGTAATGGCCTTCTTTGTCTTTCGTATGTTCCGTGTGGAATTCACTGCGGTCCTTTCTATATAGACGGAGCCCTTGGTTAGTGCGATCATTTCGCTCAGATCGATAGGAGCCCCGTCACGATTTTTGTCACGACCACCCGGCGTTGTGGTGGAT
>CAYXUH010000067.1:0-1409 GCA_964468685.1 uncultured Syntrophaceae bacterium
ATGCCTTCAAAAGATATCCAAATCTCTCTCCCTGCGCTGGCATTACCCAGATCCGGTTCAAAGGGTATCATCTCAGCCCGGGACCGCCGTCCCGAGCACCCCTGAATTCTACGACCACCACTCTATCCCAGACACCACCTATAATCAAGAAAAAAGCTGCGGACTACCGGCAGAAGATATCCGTCGCGCTGAATTTCTCCGCGTCGAACAGCCCCCGGTCGCTCATCTTTATCCGGGGGATCACAAGAAGCGCCATAAATGACAGGGTCATGAAGGGTGCCCGCAGTCTTGATCCCATCCCCTTGGCCATCCGGTCGAGCCGTGTATAGACCTCCGCCACGTCGGCATACCCCCCATCACTCATGATCCCGGCGATCGGGAGAGGAAGCAATTCCTCACTGCCCTCCGAAACGGCGGCCAGGCCTCCGCCGTCCGCAATGACAAGGTTTACCGCCCGGCATAGATCCTCATCCGAAACCCCGACGGCCACGATATTGTGCGAATCGTGCGCCACGCTCGAGGCTATCGCCCCGCTTCGCAGGCCGAAGCCGCTGACAAACCCCACCGCCGGTTTCGTCTCCCGGTAGCGGTTCACAACGGCCAGTTTGAGGATGTCCCGCTCCGTGTCCGATACCACGTGGCCATCTTGTACCTTCGGAATTGCCACCAGCTTCTCCGTGATCAGGCTGCCATCTGAGACTCCTATCACCTGTATCCTGTCCCCTCTACGGGGAACCGCAAATGAAGCGGCTTTCTGGGGGGTTGCGTGAAAGTTGTTGACGATCCGTGGCGCCTCCCGGAGAATCAGCGAGGCGCCTCCACGCGCCACGGTCCTGCCGGCTATATGCGTCTCCAGGATCGTGAGGTCGGCGAGGTTGTCGACCCTGATAAAATCCGCGGGATCACCCCTGCGGAGCAGACCCACATCCAGGTGGTAGTGAAGCACCGGATTGACAGACGCGACCCTGAGGACCTTCATGACATCGACGCCGTACGCGAGCGCCCCCCTCACCATCTCGTTGATGTGCCCCCTCACGAGGTCATCGGGATGTTTGTCGTCGCTGCAGAACATGCATTGTTGGTAGTGCCCGTCAAGGAGGGGGAGACACTCCTCGAAGATATCGGCGGCGGAACCCTTGCGTATCTGGACCGTGATCCCGCGCTCCATGTCTTCGAGGGCCTCATCGGCAGAGAGGCATTCATGGTTGGTCGATATGCCGGCGCCTGCGTATCGTGCGAGGGCATCTCCGCGCAGGCCGGGGGCGTGGCCGTCCACCGGCTTGGAGCACGCCGCCGCGCTGCGGATCTTCTCCATCACCTCCGGGTCCCCCTGCAACACGCCGGGGAAATTCATCACCTCCCCCAGGTACCCCACCTCATCCAGTCTCAGGAGCTCCTCAACCTCTTTG
>CAYXUH010000067.1:1509-6702 GCA_964468685.1 uncultured Syntrophaceae bacterium
CGGACGATATCGACTATCCTCCCCTCCGAAATCACCAGGGTTCCCGGGTAGATTTCGGAATGAATCACATCAACAATGTTTCCGGAGATTTTTTTCATAGCGCAATCCCCTGCGGATGCCGACGCCGGCGGGAAGAAGGGGGATTCCCCAGGAACGGTGCCGGGCAGACCCCTCCCCCGCAATCCCCGATCGCACTCGGGGATTGCAGATGGAAAAGGATCGGTCTTTGTTCATTTGAAGAAATCGTAGACCTTGCTTATAATGTTCTTCTTTCCGGGCACCTCCGTCGTTTCGGGAGCCGCCGGGGGCGCGGGAGTCACGCGAGGCGCGCGTGGTGGTTTTACAGCAACGGGTTCACCCGGCACGGGTTCCTTCTGGGGGGATTCGGGAGCGGGATGTCCGTTTCCTCCGGGCCGTGCCTGCCGAGGCCGTCTTCTCCTCCGGGCCGGTCTTCGAGCGGCTGGGTTGGCCTCCTCCTCCTCGGAATTCTCAGCCGAGGCCGTGACCGTGACGGTGGCCGCGGCCGCGGCAGCGGGAACAACCGGTTCCCTCTTCACCGTCTTGGACTGAAATTCACCCCACAGGAGGGCCTTATCCCCCGAGATGAGCACGGAAACACCATGGAGCGCCTCCAGTTTGCTTATCTGGCTTCTCTTCTGGTTGAGAAGATACGCGGTCACCTCCGGTGGAAGCGTAACGGCAATCTCCGAAGACTCCTCCTTGACCGCCTCGGCCTTGATCCTCCGGAGCGCCCTGAGTGCCAGATATTCGACGGATGGCCTCATACCGTTTCCGCTGCAATAGGGACACACGGAATAACTGATCTCCTGTATCGTAGACTGCTTCTTCTGGCGGGACAGCTCCAGCATGCCGAACCGGGATATCTTGGCCAGCTGGATCCTGGACCGGTCAGCCTTCATCGCGTCCCTGAAGGTCTTTTCCACCTGAGTAATGTGGTCCTTGTTCATCATGTCGATAAAATCGACTACGAGCAGTCCCCCCAAGTCCCTTAAACGGAGCTGCCGGGCTATTTCTTCCGCCGCTTGAATGTTCGTCTTGTACGCGGTTTCTTCCACATCCCGCTTCTTCAAACGACCCGAGTTCACGTCTATGGTGATCCCCGCCTCCGTGGGTTCTATGACAATGGAGCCCCCCGATTTCAGGTTGACACGCGGCTGATATATCTCGTTTATCTGGTCCTCGATATCAAAATGATCGAACAATGGCGTCTCTTCCTTGTAGAGCTTTATCACCCTTACATTACGTGGGGAAACGGTCTTGCAGTAAGCCCTCATCTTCCGAGCGGTTTCGGGATCATCAACCAGTATCTCTTCGATATCCGATGTATAGTAATCCCTGAACGCACGGACAGCAAAATCTGTCTCCAGGTATATCAGCCCTGAACCCGCCGTCTTCTCGGACTTCTCCTTTATGTCCTTCCACAACCTGATCAGCATCTGATAGTCACGGACCAGTTCCTGTTTCGTCCTGTTCATGCCGGCGGTGCGGACGATAAACCCCATATCCTCTTTCTCCGTTATCTGGCTCACCACCAATTTGAGCCTCTTCCGGTCCGCCTCATTCTCTATCTTGCGGGAGATACCGCTGTTCTGCCTGTTGGGCATGAGGACAAGGTAGCGACCCGGAAGCGATATCTGCGTCGTCAGCATCGCGCCCTTGGATCCCTTTTCTTCCCGCATGACCTGTACCGTCAGTTTTTTCCCTACAGGAAGCTTTCGGTTCTCATTGAAGTACTCGGGGGCGACATCGCGCAAAGGCAGGAACCCGCTCTTCCCGGCGCCGTATTCCACAAAGGCCGCCCGCAGCCCCTGCTGGACATTCTGGACAATACCGTTGTATATGTTACCCGTTGTCGGTTCCCTGACAGATGTCCGGATGTTGTAGTCCACCAGATTGCCGTCCTCAATGACGGCCATCCGGCTCTCCTCTTCATCTATTGTATTGATAAGCATTTTTTTAGTCATTATAATCCTCTTTCTGTAGACATATCATTCAAACCCGCTCTCGAGGGGGGTCTTGTCTTATTTCTTGCAGTACATATTTGTTAAAACACGTCCGGAGAGCCCTTCCCCTCCCTGATAATTTCCGGGATATCATCCACAAGGCTCACAACGGTCGACAACTCCGGGGGAAGGATGCCGCCATCTATTACCATATCCACGGAGTGGCCGAGCTTCCCCTCTATGATCTCCGGGTCCGTCAGGAACTCCCCCTCGGCCAGTTTTACCGTGGTGCTGATTATCGGCCCTCCGAATTCCCTGACAAGGGAAAGGCATACCTCATTGTCCGGTATCCGTATTCCCACCTCTTTCCTCTTCGGGAGCAGGATCTTCGGGACAAGCCGGGATGCCCCCAGTATGAACGTATAGGGACCGGGGAGCAGCCGTTTCATGATTTTGTACGCATAGTTGGTCACTACGGCATAACTGCTTATATCACTGAGATCGGCGCAGATAAAGCTGAAAGGTTGCGTCTTGCTTCTCCTCTTGATCTCATAGATCTTTTCGATACCCCGTTTATTGAAGAGGTCGCACCCCATCCCATAAGCCGTGTCCGTTGGATAGACCACGATACCCCCGTCACTCAGTACCTGAGCCGCCTTCCGTATCAGCCGCATCTGGGGATTTTTGTCGTGTATCTTCACCAGCATGTCCGTTATCCCCTCTTCTTTCTCAGCAGTGCCTTCGCCTCAGAGCTCCCGAGAAGGAATGAGCTGAGGGCAAATACGGCAAGCCCCACCGTTATCGCCACAACCAGAAACAGCAGCCTCTCACTAAAGGAATCGGCGCTGTCCCACCCAAGTGCTTTATTTACGGCAGCTATCGCCAGCCCCATGACGCCGGATGACAGGACTGTCCGCAGCACAGATGTCCAGAAATCCTTCTGAAGGAATCGTCCCACCTTTTTCCTCAATATCACGGTAAGGGCGATAATATTTACCGCGGAGGCAATCGAGGTGGCAAGGGCAAGGCCGCTGTGTCTCATCGGAAACATCAACGCAACACCCATGACAACATTCACGACAAGTGCCACGACCGCGATCTTTACAGGAGTCCTGGTGTCCTGCAGGGCGTAAAAGGCGGATACGACAACCCGTATACATGAAAAGGCCCACAAGCCCACGGCATAGTACAGCAGGGCCTGGGCGGTAAAGACCGTCGATGCGACATCAAACTGCCCCCGCTGGAAAAGGACGGATATGATCGGCACGCGAAGGATCACCAGGGCTGCCATCGCCGGTATTGTGACAAACAGGATCAGCCTCAGCGAGAATGATATCGTCTTCTTCAGGCTCTCATAGTCCTCCCCGGCTGCCTGCTCCGAAAAACTGGGGAGCGCCGCCGTCCCCACTGCGATTGCGAAGACACCGAGCGGAAGCTGCACTACCCGGTCGGCATAGTAGAGATACGATACACTGCCCCCGGGGAGGAGGGACGCCAGGATGGTATTGATGAAGATGCTCACCTGATAGACGGCGGCACCGAACACCGCCGGAAGCATCAAGAGACCGATCCTCCGTATCCCAGGATGGCTGAAATGAAAGTTCGGCTTGAGACGCGCCCCCACCTTGCGCAGAAAGGGAAACTGCATGGCAAGCTGCAGAGCCCCTCCTATCATAACTCCTACGGCCAGTGACAGTATCGGGTCCGCAAAGAGATCCTTCAGGGCAAACACGGAGGCGATCATACAGATATTGAGCACCACCGGAGCGAGAGCCGGCGCCGCAAAATGCCGCAGTGAATTGAGGATGCCCATGCACAGCGCCACGAGGGATATAAAGAATATGTAGGGGAACATGAGGCGGGTAAGGAATACTGTCAGCTCGTACTTGTCCGGAACATCCGTAAATCCGGGAGCCATGACCATGACGATCCAGGGGGAGAGCAGGATCCCCGCCACCGAGACCAGCGTCAGGACAATGGAGAGGAGGGTAAAGGCGATACCGGCAAGTTCGAGGGCCTCCTCTTTTGACCTCTTTTTGAGATACTCGGTAAATACCGGGATAAAGGCGATGGTAAGTGAACCCTCGGCGAACAGGCGCCGCAGGAGGTTGGGAATCCTGAAGGCCACAAAAAAGGCGTCGGTTGCCAACCCGGCCCCGAAGAATCCCGCGACCACCATATCCCGAATGAAGCCGAACACCCGGCTGAGCAGGGTTACAAGTCCGACAACCCACGCCGCCTTCACTACACGGGTATTTTCTGTTTCTTTTTGTGGAATCAAATTTCGTGCGTTACCCTATTTTTCCACTCTATACTCATCCGTGATCGCATACCCGGCATTTTCAAGCACACTGCGAAGCTCATCGATGTTGTCCGTGCCCACCCGCACAAGCGTTAACCGAACATCGCTGTTATCCTTGTCTATAGTGGAAATAATGGAGACTATCGTAAGTCCCATATCGTTTATAATACCCGCCACCTTCGCTATCTCACCCGCGTTACTTGAAAGTTTGAGCTCGATACGGCGGCTTGGTGTGTTATGAACCCCCATAAAATCAAGGAGTACATTCAACATATCACAGGTGGTGATCAGACCGACCAGTTCGTCGCCCGCCACAACGGGGAGGCTGTTGACATGCTTTTCATTGATCAGCCTGGCCGCCTCTTCAATCGTCGTTCCCGGCGTCGTCGTAAACACCTTCTTGGTCATAACCTTCTCCGTCTTCATCTCTGAGAGGAGATAGTTAAGCTCGTGGATAGAGAGGGTGCTGGCCGGAGAGGGAGAATTGTCTCTGATGTCTCTGTCCGTAATAATGCCTACCAGTTTCCTCCCCTCCGCGACGGGAATCTGGTCAATATCGTGCTCCTTCAAGAGATTCTTTACCTTGAGAATGCTTGTATCCGGGCTTACCGTTACCAGATTTCTCGACATCCTTTTCCCTACAAACATACTGCAACCTCCGGTACCACGCGTTTAAGCGGCAAGTCTCGCCAATTTTCTGGTCCTCTTCCTGAGCCGGCTTATCCTTCTCCTGAGACGGATAATGCCCGTCTTGTTCCCCCTCTCCTTCAACTCCGCCTTTTTCTCTTTGAGCGCTACCATCTTTGCTTTCAGGGACGATATCGTCTCGTCCCCTTTCTGGGGCGCCTTGTCATTCTTCTTTGCAGACACCTTTGACGCTTTCTTTTGGGGTTCCTTTTTGGCGGGTTCAGGGGTGGCCGGTTCTTC
>CAYXUH010000067.1:6802-10047 GCA_964468685.1 uncultured Syntrophaceae bacterium
ACCTCTTCTACCGCCCCGGCAGCTTCACTCTGCACAGTTCTGATGGCGCTTATTATATCGGCCTTTTTCATGGCACCGAGCCCTTCAATCGTCCCGGCTTCGCGGGCAATCTCCTTCAGCTCCGCCACTGTGCACTCTTCCAGGCTTTTCCCATTTGTCATAGCGTTCTCCCCCCTTAGGACTGACAACTTGGTAAAAATAAGATTTTTCATAGAACAGTCTAAAACATAAACTCTCCGAGCTCCCCGCTGTATAGCACAAGAGGCTTGCCAAAATCAAATACAATCAGAGAGATAGGGGCAAAAGCCGGGTTTTTATAGAGGGATCAGGTTCGACAGAGGGCACGGCCCGTGTAGCTTTGTCCTTTTTCAAATCACGATAATCCTGTATACCATGCGCAGTATGGAGATACCGTCGGCTGAAATACAGTCACTGCGCAAGAAGGTGCGCTCCGGAGTAGAGAGGGCGCTTGCCCCCGATCAGCGTCTTATCAACGGAGAGCTGCGCCTTATCGGTAAAATCCTCCAAAAAGATCGCGGCAGCCAGGAGGCGCTAACGCGCCTCCGCCGGCTGGACAAGAGGGTCCAAACCTCCATCAGGAAGAGGGAGGCCCGCCGGAACCACCTGCCGGAAATCACCTACCCCGCCTTACTTCCCATCACAGAAAAGAAGAATGAGATCGTAGCGGCCATCCGCGACAACCAGGTCGTCGTCATCACCGGCGAGACCGGGTCCGGAAAGACCACACAAATCCCGAAGATGTGCCTGGAGGCGGGGCGCGGTGTGGACGGCCTCATCGGGTGTACCCAGCCCCGGAGGATCGCCGCAATAACGGTCGCTCGGAGGATCGCCGACGAGATGAAGGAAGAGATGGGACGGTCCGTCGGCTACAAGATACGCTTCCAGGACAAGACAAGCAGGGATAACCACATCAAACTGATGACCGACGGCGTCCTGCTCATGGAGACACAATCGGACCGCTTCCTGAACGCCTACGACACCCTGATCATTGACGAGGCGCACGAGAGGAGCACGAACATAGACTTTCTCCTGGGGATTCTCAAGGGTCTTCTCCGCAGGAGGAAGGATCTGAAGCTCATCATAACATCCGCGACCATAGATCCGGGAACATTTTCAAAGGCGTTCGACAACGCCCCCATCATCGAGGTATCGGGACGGATGTACCCGGTTGAGGTCCGCTACCAACCCGCCGATCAGAAGACAAATGAGGAGGAGTCATCGCACGTGGATGCGGCGGTCAGAGAGGTGGACAAACTGGAACGGGAGGGGCCCGGCGACATCCTCATCTTCATGCCGACACAGCAGGATATCGTGGACACCTGCGCCATCCTCGCCGGTCGCACCCGCAGCGAGGCAACAGTCCTCCCCCTCTTCGGACGCCTTTCTTCTTCCCAGCAGCAACGGGTCTTCGCTCGGACGCGCACGAGAAAGATCGTTGTCGCCACCAACGTGGCCGAGACCTCCATCACGATCCCCGGCATCCGCTACGTGATCGATACCGGCCTGGCGCGGATATCCGAATACAACCCCGGCACACGGACCGGTAGACTCCCCGTAAAGGTCATATCGAAGAGCAGCGCCATCCAGAGACAGGGACGGTGCGGGCGGGTGCAGGACGGAATCTGTGTTCGCCTCTATTCCGAAGACGACTACGAGAGCCGGCCCTTCTTCACCCCCCCGGAGATCCTCCGCTCCAACCTGGCCGAGGTTATCCTCCGTATGATCGCCCTGAAGATAGGCGACATCAGCTCATTCCCCTTTATAGACCCGCCCGCCCCCGGCACTGTCCGGGACGGATTCGCCCTCCTCCGCGAACTGGGCGCCGTCAAGACGGAGGGAACAAAGACCCTCCTGACAGAGAGGGGCCAGGTTATGTCGCGGCTGCCCCTCGATCCCCGGATCGCGCGCATGATCATAGATGCCGAAGGTGAGGGATGCCTGGAGGAGGTCATGATCATCGCCTCCGCTCTCTCCATCCAGGACCCCCGGGAGCGGCCCCTCGGGAAAGAGCAGGATGCCGACAGGATGCACAAACCCTTTATAAACCCCGCCTCCGACTTTATCACGCTCCTGAATATCTGGAACCGATACCATGAGGTCCGCAAAGAGTTGAAGACGCAGAACCGGATGCGCCGCTTCTGCAAGGAACACTTCCTGTCATACCGGAGAATGATGGAGTGGCGGGATGTCTACGAGCAGATATCGCAGATCCTTAAAGATGCCGGCTACAAAAAGAGAGCGAAGCGGCTGCAGGGGGAACCCCTCTACCAGGGGATACACAGTGCCATCCTGGGCGGCTATATCTCGAGCATAGGGATCAAGAAGGAAAAGAATATCTACCGGATGGCAAAGGGGCAGGAGGCCATGATCTTCCCAGGTTCGGGGCTCTTCAACCGCGCGGGGGACTGGATCGTTTCGGCGGAGATGGTAGAGACATCGAGGCTGTTCGCCAGGTTGAACGCCGTTATACAGCCCGAATGGCTGGAGGAAATCGGGGGCGACCTGTGCCGCCGCACCTACCTGGAGGCCCACTGGGAAAAGAACCGGGGCGAGGTGGTGGCGAGCGAGCAGGTCAAGCTCCACGGCCTGATCATCGTGCCGGGGAGGAGCGTTTCGTACGGCCGCATCGATCCCGTGGAGGCGACGAATATATTCATCCGAAGCGCCCTCGTGGAGGGGGAGATCAGGAACCCGCCCCCCTTTCTGACCCATAACCGGGATCTGATCGACGAAGTAACCGACATGGAGGACAAGATACGCAGGAGGAATATCCTGGTCAGCGAGGACATCCTCACCCGATTCTACGAGGAGCGTATCGGCGTCGCCTACAACATCCAGACCCTGAAGAAGCTGATAAAGGACCGGGGCAGTGACGGCTTCCTCCAGATGAGCAGGGATCAGATCATGGACTACTATCCGGAGGAAGAGATCGCCCTGTATCCGGATGAGATCACGCTGGGCACCAGTGTCCTGTCCTGCACGTACAGTTTCGAACCCGGCCAGGAGAGTGACGGGGTCACGATACGCATTCCCTCCGATGCCGCCTCACGGCTCCCCCTGGAGATGGCGGACTGGCAGATCCCCGCCCTTCTCAGAGAGAAGGTAACGACCCTCGTCAAGGGGCTTCCCAAGGAGTACCGCAAAAAGCTGGTCCCCATACCGCAGACGGTGGAGACCATCCTGCACGGGATCACGAACGACGGAACGCCCCTGATCACCTCCCT
>CAYXUH010000068.1:0-9849 GCA_964468685.1 uncultured Syntrophaceae bacterium
GGAAATCACATGACACAGTCATGAATCAGATAAAAAAATAAAGGAGGACAGAGAACATGGGAATTCGAAGCGTTGAAGAGTACAAGGAGAGTCTGAGGGACGGGAGGCGGGTCTACATCAGTGGCGAGAAGGTGGAGGACATCACCAAACACCCGATCCTGGGGATCACCTGCGACACGATCGCGGCCGGGTATGGGCTGACCGCGTCGGAGGACCCCGAGGTGAGGGACCTCTTCGTGGCCCCCCACCCCGAGACGGGGGAGCCGATCAACCGACTCTTCATCACGCCGAGCGGCACGGAAGACCTGGCGAACCGGACGAAGATGATCCAGCGATCCATCCAGCTCATCGGAAGCCTCCCCTTCGGGAAGGATATCGGAACCGACTGTCTCAACGCGGCCTTTGTCGTCGCCGGTCAGATGGGCAAAAAGGAATATCAGGAGAACGCGAAGAACTTCCTCGAGCACCTGCGGAAGAACGACCTGCATACCTGCGGCGCCGTGTCCTGCGTCAAGGGGGACCGGGGGAAAGAACCGGCCAAGCAGAAACACCCCGATTATTATCTCCGCGTGGTCGATAAGAACAAGGACGGTATCATCGTCAAGGGGGCAAAGATCCACATCACGAGCGGACCAGCGGCGAACGAGATCGTCGTCGTACCGACCCGGCAGATGCGGGAGAACGAGGCCGAATACGCGGTCAGCTTTGCCATACCGGCCAATACGGAGGGGGTCACCTTCATCTGCCGCGGGGGGCGGGGGGCCTGGTCGGATCGGGAGTTTCATCCCGATCGGCCAGTCAGAGAACTGACGGAGGCGATGATCGTCTTCGACAACGTCTTCGTTCCCTGGGATCGGGTCTTCATGTGCGGCGAATGGCAGTTCTCCATGCTCATCGCTTATACCTTCGCGACCTTCCACCGCTTCACGGCGATCAGTTACAAGGTCCCATCGGTCGAGGTGATGGCCGGCTGCGCCGTCGCCATGGCAAATTATAACGGACTGGACAAGGTGGGTCATATACGGGACAAGCTGGCGGACATCGCCGCCTATGTGGAAACACTCCGCGCCCTGACCAACGCGGCGGCCCAGAATCCCGTCATGTACGGCGACATTGCCGTCCCCAATCCCCTGATCGCGAATATGGCAAAGCTCCACTTCGCCAACAAGTACCACGCCTTCGTCGAGCTGATACAGGATATCGCCGGGGGGATTATAGCGACCGCGCCGGACAAGAGGGACTGGGACAATCCCGATATCCACGGTTATCTCGATCACTACCTGGGCGGGAGCGAGAAGTACAGTACCCTGGAGCGGATGCAGATGATCCACGAGACGATGCGGCAAGTCTGTTCGCACGAGGCGGCCTTCCACGAGGTGACAACGGTCCACGCCGAGGGCTCGATGGCGGCGCAGAAGATGATGATCCTGGCCGAGTCTCCCCTGAAACAGTATGAGACTATGGCGAAGATGGCGGCGGGGATCCTGCCCCCGGGCAACTTCTAGAAAGATGAGGGGGACGGCGGGCGGCGCATCGCCTCGCCGTTCCCTCACATACACGAAAAAGGCATCAGATGGAACTCACACAGGCTATCGAACAGCGGCGCAGTATACGGAAATTCAAAGAGGACCCCATAACCGACGAGATGATCGACGAGCTCCTCGACTCGGCCCGCCTGGCCCCGTCGGGATCGAATATCCAGCCGGCGCGCTTTGTCGTCGTCAGGTCCCCCGCCATGCGGGAGAAACTGGGCACCTGCACGCCGTACAAATTCATCACCCGGGCCCCCGTCATCTTCGCCTGCTGCGCCGACCGGGCGTCCTTGTCGACACGGGACCAGCGCGTCGGTGAACTCCTGGAGACCGGGGCCTTCACCGATGTCGAGATGGATCCGACCGACATGAAGACCTACAGCGCCGCGCAGATGGACGATTTCGCCACCCGGGCCTATCTCTCGATGAACGCGACCATCGCGATCGAGCACATGGTCCTGCGGGCCGTCGATCTCGGTCTGGGAAGCTGCTGGATCGGGAGGTTCGATAAGGAGAAGGCACGAGAAATACTGGAGCTGAGCGATGACACCCAGATCGTCGTGCTCCTCCCCGTCGGTTATCCGGCACAATCGCCCCCGCAGAGACCCCGGATTCCGCTGGATCAGATGGTCCTGAAGACGATCTGATTCATAATCAGTTTTGAAACGTACACGGCTTATTGCACAAGCAATATATTGATGACGCGGTAAAAAGTCGAGAATCTTCCCTCTCCCTTGATGGGAGAGGGCTAGGGTGAGGGTGAAGTATTAATATTACAAAGAGTTATACCCCCTCCCCTTAATCCCCTCCCGCTAGGGGAGGGGAAATCTGACTTTTTACAAGTGCATCAATATATTGGAGCTGTGCAGTAGTGTGTCTTTCGTCGCGGATATCTTCCTGAAACGGGAGAGCGATTCCTCCGGAACAATCTCAAACCGTTCAAAAATGGTCGCTGTTTACGATTTTCATCCTCGTTTCACATTTACCTCAACAATTTTTGACTCCTAATATAGCTCGATTAAAGGCCCACGTCCCCGATACAAGTCAGTGTCTCCTTGACAAAGAGTAAATCGATGGTGTATTCTACTTCTAGAATATATGGTAATTCGAATGTTGCAATGGTGATGAATGCTATGGATTACGAAACCGTATCGGCTTTTTTAAAGGCCATGGGTAATCCTACCCGACTGAAGATATTGGCGGAACTGGCAAAAAACGAAAGGTGTGTAGGTGATGTAGAGACTCTCATAGGAACAGGCCAGGCAAATATCTCTCAACATCTGGCAATCCTGAAACAACATGGAGTCGTTGACTGTCGGAAGGAGGGAAATGTGCGTTGCTACTTTCTGAGACAACCGGCTCTGTTAAAAAACATCTTGGAGGCAGTCACAAAGAGAGAATAACTGCTGGGTGCATCACATCGGCACAGAATCAGCGGAGCCGCCGGGAAAGTGAAGATAGGCCCATTGATGCGTACGTCATATTCAGCAAGAATCATAAGGTGACAAACAGCAGATATTACGAGACAACTTATTACAGAAAGAATGAATACACTTAAGGAGATCGAAAAGTATGATATTTGATGATCAGACACGACAATATATTAAGGGAAAATTCGAGGCGGAATTCATAAACGATGTTTACATCAGGCTCTTTTCGAGCAATCTGGTTACAGCACAGGATGTCACACAGTATATTGATTTTACCAGAGATTTTTTGAAGGAATTGTCAGAAATCGAGAGCAGAATCCATGTCGAGTACGATGACATGTATGGAGAAGAGGCAAAAAAAAGAAATATCACCGTTTCTCCGTCGGCGATAATCGGCGACGGCAACGGATGGTATCCGGTTCACTACTTCGGAGCCCCTGCGGGGCAAGAGGCTGCGTCATTCATAGAGGCAATATCGATGATTTCACGCAGGGATAGTGCCCTTCAGCCCTCATCCAGGGACAAACTGAAACATATCGATAGAGATGTGCTTATAGAGACATATATCACCCCCAATTGCCCTCACTGCCCTCGGGCTGTTATCCTGTCTAATCAAATCGCCATCGAGTCAGGGGGAAGGATCGTCTCACGGTGCATAGAGGCCCAGGAAATGATGGAACGGGCGCGGATGTTCAATGTTTCTTCCGTTCCCCAGCAGGTTATCAACGAAGAACAAGGCTCGGTCACGATAGGGGTGCAGCAAGAGGGAACCTTTGTTAATCAGGTGCTCAGGTATGGATCTGCCCGTGCCCAAGAGATATTGGAGGAAGAAGAGAAAGCAAGAAAGAAACAGGAGATATTGCTCGATAATCCTGATTGTCCGGTCGTGATCACCGATGAAAATATCGATGAGGCGATTGCTAAGTATCCCTTCCTGGTTGTCGACTGTTGGGCCGAGTGGTGTGCTCCCTGCAAAATGATAGGTCCCGTTATCGAAAAGCTGGCATCGAGTCACAAGGGGGAGATCGTCTTCAGCAAACTTGATGTCGACAGCAACCCCGGCAGCTCGGACAAGTTCAACATCAGATCTATTCCAAATCTTCTCGTGTTTAAAGAGGGAAATAAGGTGGGAGATATTATCGGTGCTATGCCGGAAGATATGCTACTAGCGAAGATCAACGCATACAGATAAAGCGTAAACAGTATGCGACTGGAAGGTAGATATGAAGATTGCCATTCCGAGAGAACAAACACCTTACGATCAACGTATCCCTATGATCCCTTCCGATGTGTGTTGGTCGGCGCCAACAACGTGGTCAATCCAGCGGCCAGGGAGAGCAAGTACCCGATGATCTACGGTATGCCGGTCATCGTTTTGAAGCGTTCCATGGTGCCCGGCTTTGCGGGCATAGAAAACAATCTGTTTTATAAGGATAATGCCCGGATGCTCTTCGGGGACGCAAAAACGAGTATCGAAGGACTTGTCTCAGAATTTAAGAAAAAGTGATGATCACAAATAGTGAAAAGATAGAGTCATAATGGAGGAATGAAAAGTAAAAAAAGTGGAATCGAATGCTTTACGCTTCCGGTTCATAATGAAACACAAAGTGGAGGAGAATTTATATGGGATTGATTATTGCTTTTTCAACCGATGACGGCGAGTTTTTCAACGACGACCATTTTGGAATGGCACGACATTTTCAGATTTATGAGTTTTCAGATTTAAAAGAAAAGTTCATCGAAACACGAAAGAACGTAAAATATATGGAAGATGAATCAATAAAACATGGTGATCCCGGCAAGGCGCAGGCCACATCTTCTGTACTCAGCGGTATTGATGTTATAGCAGGCAGGAAATTCGGGCCCAATATAGTGAGGTTGCTGAAAAGATTTGTATGCGTTGCGGTGAAAACTAACAGTATTGCCGATGCCATACAGATGATACACGAAAATATGGGACTGATAGAAGAGGCCAAAAACAAGGGCGATGAGAGAAAGCACATTGTTCTGAAACAACCGGCGAAAGGGTAACAAGAATTCACCCGACCGGCTCCGAACCGGTAATTGTAATATGGAAATGGAATTTCCAGGGACAATGTACAGAGAGCAACCATGAAGATGACGTCACTGACGCATCGAAAAAGAAGAGAGATGATTATAATGCCAAGAGGAGATGGAACGGGTCCGCAAGGAGCAGGGCCAAGGACGGGACGAGGTATGGGACAAAGTTCGGGACGTGCCGCCGGCCGGGAAAAAACAGGAGGCCGGGGACTCGGAACAGGTGGAGAATGTGTCTGCCCCCATTGTGGTCACAGAGTTACCCATGAGACCGGAACATCATGTTATGATTTAAAGTGTCCTCTATGCGGCAACCAGATGACACGATAAGTGTAAATATCTATTGAACAAGTCGTTTTCTCTCCCTGTTCTGCAAGATCCGGCAAGACAGAGCGAAACAGGAACTACCAGCAACGTTTGTACCGGGGTGAGGGTTATATCCGTGGGATTTTAACGAGAAGGCTGTCAATAAAAATGCCAAAGACCATGCAGGAGATAATAGCCGAAGAGAGCCTCGTGAAAGAAAAGACAGACGAGAAAGGAAACTGCTGGATAAAAGTGTATGTCGGTGGCGGGGAACATTTTAAAAACTGGCTGGAACAGAGCAGAGAACTGGGAACGGCCATGGTGGAGGAAATTGATCCAACAGGGTACCGGTGTTTCGAAGAAACGGGCGAGAAGCTATATAGAATCTGGATGAAGAAGAATAGCTGAAAAATAAACGCGACGCCCCAGCCCGGAAATAATCCTAACGGTTTATGAACATCCAGGAATCAGTCTGTTCCGTCGAGAAAATATAGCCAACCTGCACGTTTTAAAGAGAAAGTGCCATGATTATCGAAACCGCTAAGCACGCATTGACAATAACGAGCTTCGTATTCGTGATGATGTTGATCATTGAATATGTCAATGTGCAGACCAAAGGTGACTGGCAGGAATCATTAAAAAAATACCCTTGGATGCAGTATGTCCTGGCCGCCTTTTTAGGCGCTACACCCGGTTGTCTGGGGGCATTTACCATTGTAGCTCTTTATACTCATAACGTGGTGAGTTTCGGTGCCTTGGTTACTGTCATGATCGCAACCAGCGGCGATGAAGCCTTCGTCATGCTCTCCTTGTTTCCGCGTATGACAATCTTTCTCACACTGATCTTACTGGTAATCGGACTGGGTGCAGGTTTTCTGACAGATCTGTTCTTCAAACCGGGGATGATCGCCCTGAGAAGCCAGGACATAGGATTCGAGTTTCATGACGAGGACTGTGTCTGTTTTCCCCGGGGCGAAATCCTGAACCAGCTGAAGAAACTCACACTGCAACGAGGGGTACTGCTCTTTTCCCTGGTGTTGTTCATCGCCGCGCTGCTCTCCGGCCAGCTGGGTCCCCCCGCATGGAACTGGATAAAGGTGACCCTGCTGGGGGGCTCCCTCGTCGCACTTTTCATTACCGCGACGGTGCCCGAACACTTTCTTGAGGAACACCTGTGGGAGCACATCGTAAAAGTTCACATACCACGGGTGTTTCTATGGACACTCGGCGCCCTGGTATTGATGGCCTTGTTGCTCCACTATCTCGATCTCGGATCCTGGATCAAGGCGAATTATCTGACTGTCCTCCTGATCGCATGCCTCGTGGGACTCATCCCTGAATCGGGTCCGCACATGATATTCGTGACCCTCTTTGCCGAAGGGACAATCTCCTTCGGCATCCTCCTGGCAAGTTCTATCGTACAGGACGGCCATGGAATGCTCCCCCTCCTTGCGGAATCAAAGAGAGGCTTCGTCTCTGTCAAGATTATCAATCTCTCCGTGGGCCTATTGGTTGGATTGGCCTGGTATGTCGGGGAGGTCTATCTTTGATGGACCACCAACCACCACGGTTCACTCACAACGTTCCGTATCGAATTAGGTATTGATCGAAACACGGAAGATTCGATCAAATGTTACACATAAACGAACATCGATGTTACGTCGAACAAAAGGAGACTTTTTATGCAAATATTGTCAACCAAGCTATCCATCGGGAATACGGTAATAAAGAACAGAGCTATCATGGCCCCGGTCAAGACGGGGTATGGCGTACCCACAGGGGAAGTAACCAGCCATCATCTCCAGTTTTTCGAAAGACGAAGCAGGCACGTAGGAGCCGTCACCCCGGAGCCTTTTTGCCTGCATCCGACACTGCGGGAATTGCCCGTTCAGATAGGGATTCACAGTGACGACATGCTGCCGGGACTCAAGAAACTCTCGGACGTCATCCATACAAACGGGGCCCTGGCAATCGCACACCTGAATCATCCGGGGAGAATGGCGAATCCCGCTATCCCCGGCAATCAATTCTTCTCTTCCTCAGGGCGGATGTGTCCCTCCGGCGTCAAAGAGCCTGAGGCGATGGATCGATCTCGCATCGAAGAATCTCAAAAGTTTTTTGAGAAAGCCGCCATCAGGGCCCAGAAGGCGGGATATGATTTCGTGGAACTTCAATTCGGGCATGGATACCTGATCGCCCAATTCCTATCGGAAGCAGTCAACGACCGTACCGATCAGTACGGCGGGAGCTGGGAAAACCGTCTGCGCTACGGCCTCGAGGTGCTGAAACGGGTGAAAAAGGCCGTCACTCTTCCGATCATTGTACGGCTGAGTGCGGATGAAATGACACCAAACGGCCTTGGCCTTGATGATGCGCTGCGGCTCGCGGTCGCTCTCGAGGAACAGGGTGTAAACGCACTGCATATCTCAAGTGGCTCCATCTGCGAAACACCCCCCTGGTATTTCCAGCACATGGCTGTGCCCAAGGGGAAAACCTGGGATTTTGCCTCGCGTATCAGGGAGAAGGTGGGGATCCCGGTGATTGCCGTCGGTCAGATCAATGAAAAGGATGATCCGGAGACAATCCTCCAAAATGGTATGGCAGATGCGATTGCCGTCGGAAGGGCTCTCATAGCGGATCCTGACTTTATCGGCAAGGTGTTGGGAGAAATCACCGATACTATCCGTCCTTGCGCATCCTGTCTTGAGGGGTGCCTCGGAGGAGTCAAGAGCGGGAAAGGCCTTATGTGCGTTGTGAATCCAGCAGTCGGCAAGGTTGAAGAAGCGGTCCCCACGGTCGAGAAACCCCGAAAGGTGGCCGTTGTGGGCGGCGGACCTGCAGGGATGGAGGCTGCGCTCGTCCTGGACGAGAGGGGGCACGACGTGACCCTCTATGAAAAGGACAAGCTGGGAGGGTTGTTTAACCTCGCCCATTTGACACCAAGAAAAGGAAACCTCAAACGAATAAACGACTACCTCATACAGGAGGTGCAGAAAAAGATTCACGTGGTCAGCAAAGAGGCCGACGTGGAGGAACTGATAGGCACGTACGATACCGTGATCGCGGCGACGGGCTCTCATCCCCAACCCCCCGACATCCCGGGTTTGAAGGAATGGAGCTGGGCGGAGATGCTCCAGGAGCAACCTATGCCCACGGGCAAGAAAGGTATCATCGTCGGCGGCGGGTTCATCGGAGCCGAGATGACCGAGATCCTTGCCAAAAATGGAAATGACATAACCATACTGAAACGGTCAAAAGAGATCGCCCCCGCCATGGAGCCGATCGCACGGAAATTGTTATTGCAGGCCCTGGAGAAGCTGAATATCCCGATTATCACGGACACGGACGTAACGAGGGTCGAAGATGGAACGGTCTACTTTACAACCGGTGTCGGGGAAGACTCCATCGAGGGTGTTGACTTTATCGTCTACACGAAAGGTATGATTTCGGAAAGTTCTCTCAAAGAAAAACTTTCCGGAAAAGTCCCGGTTTACTCAATCGGGGATTGCAGGGAGACAGGAAGGGTAATGGATGCTATTCAGGATGCGTATGATTATGCCATGTCCATCGGCTGACAGAATATACAGGCGGGTAGAGTCCATTATACGCGCATAACCGTTATATGGAAGAAAGGAGGCGGTATGTTATTGCTTGCCTCATGGTTATGACTTAGTATTGAACTTCAAGCATATTGAACTGCTGGACTTACAAAGCGCACAAAATCAAAGCACGGGAAAAAGCGGCTGAAACGATGCTGGAGCTCCTGGTTTTTCACAGCGGCAATCGTGCCTGAACCCTCGGTGACTGGTATACCGTATGCCCAAGATAAAACCATTTGAAAAACATAGTGACAGATATGACGAATGGTTCGAAAAGAACCGTGATGTCTACCATGCCGAAGTGGAAACAATCCGCCAGCTGACCCCTGTGCCCCCTGCCAAGGGCTTGGAGGTTGGAGTCGGCTCCGGTAAATTCGCCGTTCCCCTGGGGATAAAGATTGGTGTGGAACCATCGGAGCAGATGGCGATCAAAGCGGAAAAACAGGGAATCCAGGTTTTTCGAGGTGTAGCTGAGAATTTGCCTTTCCCCGATTCCGAGTTTGACTTTGTGCTGATGGTAACAACCATCTGTTTTGTCGATGATATTTTACAATCCTTCAAGGAAGCATGCCGAGTGTTGAAGCCGGGTGGGTGCATCATTGTGGGATTTGTGGATAGAGAAAGCAAATTGGGTAAAGAGTACAGCGATAAGAGCAATACGAGTGTCTTCTACAAAGATGCCACCTTCTTTTCCGCACAGGAAATAAGCGGATATCTCACAGATACCGGTTTTGAAAATCCGGTTTTTAAACAAACGCTGATTCCCGGTGAGACACGGGAAATGATTCAGGCTGGCTTTGGTAAAGGTGCATTTATAGCAGCTAAAGGCGTAAAGAACGGTTAACAATGTACAGCCCGCGTTATTCAGCTTCCGACGGCAACCCTCAATATTCCCTATCAGCGAACCACCCACTGATCGAAGGG
>CAYXUH010000069.1:0-5904 GCA_964468685.1 uncultured Syntrophaceae bacterium
TTCATCTCAGCCGGGCAGGGGAGCAACTGCGTCACGGCGTCGAGCATGGGTTGAACGCCCTTGTTCTTATAAGCCGATCCCATTAAAACCAGCGTTATCTCGCGTGTAAGCGTCCCCCTGCGCAGGGCGCTTATAAGAAGGTCCTCTGGAATGGCGCGCTCTTCGAGAACGGCTTCGGTGAGTTCGTCTGAAAAGATCGATGCAGCATCTATCAAGATTTCTCTCTTCGCGGCGGCTTCGGGTAACAATGCGTCCGGAATGTCCTCAACACGGACAATCTCTCCCTTCTCGCCGTCGAAATAGACCGCCTTCATTGAGATCAGGTCTACGACCCCCTGGAAGTTGTTTTCCAGTCCGATGGGGATCTGTATAGCAACGGCGTTGTGCCCCAGTTTCGATTTGAGCTGGCCGATGACACGGAAAGGGTCCGCTCCGCTCCGGTCGCATTTGTTTACAAAGGCGATGCAGGGAACCTTGTAGCGCTTCATCTGCTGATCGACGGTAATGGACTGTGACTGCACGCCACCCACTGCGCACAGGACGAGGACGGCCCCGTCGAGTACCCTGAGAGAACGCTCAACCTCCACGGTGAAATCGACGTGCCCGGGGGTGTCGATGATGTTGATCTCATGCTCCTGCCATTCGCAGAATGTAGCCGCCGAGGCTATGGTAATGCCGCGTTCTTTCTCGAGCTCCATGGAGTCCATGGTTGCCCCGACGCCATCCTTCCCCTTCACGTCATGAATCGCGTGGATACGCTTTGTGTAAAAGAGGATTCTTTCCGTCAGTGTCGTTTTCCCCGAATCGATATGCGCACTGATCCCTATATTTCTTACCTTGCTGTTATCCATGCCTGTTTTCCCTATGGGTAATGATAATGATATGATCCCCCCAAGTAAATAACCCCCCTTCAGCACAGGGGGGCATAAAAATTGTATCTCAATACGAAAAACCATAACTTATAGTAGATTAGCCATTACCTGTCAAGGATTATTTGGGTGCATTGACCCGTGATAAATAGCGCCTTGACTTTTATCGGACGAGTTGGCATAATCAAAAAAAAATAGGATGTTACTGAAGAAAAGTCGAGGCTATGTGTGGAGTTAGGAAGGTTTGGCGAACTTGAGCGAAGGATACGGGAAATTGTAGAAGAATATTCCACGTTGAAGAGTCGGAATCAGGAACTGGAAAGATTATTGGAAGAGAAACAAGTCCGGTTGGAGGAGGCCGAAAACAGGGCACGGGTTTTAAACGAACAAGAGGATGCTGTGCGTACCAGGGTTGATGTGCTCCTTGATATGTTGAGTGATATAGAAGTATCGTAGGTGAAGCACAGGGGAATCGCATTTGAAAAAGCGTTTCGATATAATGGTTATGGGACGGGAGTTCTCCGTCCTGAGCGACAAAGGGGATGAGTATGTAGATAAGATTGTCCGGTATGTAAATGAGAGGGCTAGGGAAATAGGAGAGGCCTCAGAGAATGCAACAGCTTCAGATATTGCTATTTTGGTTGCTTTAAATATTGCCGAAGAATTGTTTGGAATACAAGAAGAAAAAGAGGGTCTGCGTAGCAGATTCGAAGGTGGGATTGAGGAATTAATCGGTTATATAGATAAGAAGAGTGCAATAATCCCCTGCAATGTGCGTGATGACCTATAGTTTTTTGAACCAACACCTTATGACTAGGTGCCCTTCCTTGTTCGTGGTGTGCATGTCCGCCACCTCCCGCGAGGGATGGGGTGGAAAGCCTTAAGCGGCAACAGGGCGCCAATTTTTTTATAAGGTTCAAAAAAGTGGTTTTCACGGCATAGGCGGGGGAGACACGTATGGCAGAAGCGGTTTCATCTCTCTCCAGGCCTTGGGCTCAATGTATAGGGCCCTATCTCCGGCGGTTGCACTTCGGGCGCACCGCGTCGTTTTCCTGTCCCCTCCCATTCCTAAAAGGGTGAGTTTCCTGTTCCTGCGAAATAATTATGGGGGGGAGGTAAGAGAATTTGTTAAACATCAGTTTTATAATACTGGTAGTGTTGGTATCCGCGGCACTGGGCGCGGTGCTGGGATATTGTGTGAGAAAGAGTATTTCAGGGAGGATGCTGGAGTCATCCGAAAACCTGTCGTTGAGAATTACCAGCGAGGCCAAGAAAGAGGCTGAGAATATAAAGAAAGAGGCTATTCTCCAGGCAAAGGATAATCTCCTCAAGGCCAAGAATGAGTTTGAGAGAGAGACCAGAGACAGAAGGACAGAGATTGAAAAGGTAGAAGAGAGGATCCATCAGAAGGAAGAGAATCTTGACAAAAAGACAGATCTGTTTGCCCAGAGAGAGGCCATAATAGAGAAAAGAGAAAACGCTGTCATCGATAAAGAGACACTTTTGAATGAAAAACATGACAGGGTAGACAAAATCATTGAAGAACAAAGAGAACAATTGGAAAAGATTGCCGGGATTTCGTCAGAGGAGGCGAAGGACTCCCTTGTCCAGCTGATGGTGGATGATGCGCGGCACGAAGCAGGCGGTGTCATACGCAAAATAGAAGAAGAGACAAAGCGGGAATCGGAAAAGAGGTCCAGCGAGATACTGGCCTATGCGGTACAAAGGTATTCCTCCGATTTTGTGGCAGAGCATACCGTGTCGGTGGTCAACCTTCCCTCGGATGAGATGAAGGGGAGGATAATCGGCAGGGAGGGACGGAACATCCGGGCCATAGAGGCCGCTACCGGGACAGACCTTATTATAGACGACACGCCCGAGGCCGTGGTTATCTCGAGCTTCGACTCCGTGCGGCGGGAAGTGGCAAAGAGGTCTCTGGAGAATCTGATACATGACGGGAGGATCCACCCGGGGAGGATAGAGGAGGTAGTCAAGAAGGTACAGACCGAAGTTGACAAGGTAATTCGTGAAACCGGCGAACGGACATCATTCGATGCGGGAGTACATGATGTCCATCCGGAACTGCTGACCCTTCTCGGACGCTTGAGATTCCGGACAAGCTTTTCCCAGAATGTCCTGGAGCATTCCATAGAGGTCTCGCATCTCGCTGGGATGATGGCCGCCGAGCTTAAGGTGAACGTAAAGGATGCCAAAAGGGCCGGGCTTTTGCACGATATAGGGAAGGCTGTCGATCATGAGGTCGAGGGACCGCATGCCACCATCGGGGCGGAATATGCCCGGAAATTCGGGGAATCCGAGAGGATTGTTCAGGCCATCGCGCAGCATCATGATGACGGACGGGACAATACCGTCCTGGGTGTTTTGATCCAGGCGGCGGACACCCTTTCCGCCGCGAGACCCGGCGCCCGCAGGGAGATGCTGGCAACCTATGTAAAACGATTGACCGAACTGGAGGGGATAGCGACCTCTTTCAATGGTGTCGATAAGTGTTATGCTATCCAGGCCGGAAGAGAGGTACGCATCCTCGTGGAGAATGAAAAGGTATCCGACAGTGATGCCGTCATGCTCTGCAGGGATATTGCAAGAAAGGTAGAGGCGGAACTTACCTATCCGGGGCAGATAAAGGTCACGGTCATACGGGAGATGCGCGTGTCCGAGTTCGCAAAATAGGATGGGAAGCAAGGAAAGATCTAAGACGTGAAGGTACTCTTTATCGGAGACATAGTCGGAAAACCCGGGCGAAGAGCGGTAAAAGTCCTCCTCCCCGGTATAGTGGGAAGCTATGGGGTAGACATCGTCATAGCGAATTGTGAGAACGCGGCCGGGGGGTTCGGTGTAACCAGAAAGGTCGTCGATGAACTGTACAGCAATGATATAGACATCCTGACCTCCGGAAACCATATATGGGACAAGAGGGAGGTAACGGAGTTCATTGGCGACTATGAGACGCTCCTTCGACCGGCCAATTATCCCGCCGGGACTGTTGGCAAAGGGAGTGTGATCGTGCATAATGGCTCGGGAACATCTCTGGGCGTGCTGAACCTTGAAGGGAGGGTCTTTATGAAACCCCTCGACTGCCCCTTCCGTGTCGCTGAGAGAGAGATAGATACGCTCAAAGATAAGACAAATATCATCCTTGTTGACATACACGCCGAAGCGACCTCCGAAAAGGAAGCGCTGGGTTGGTTTCTGGATGGACGAGTCAGTGCCGTCGTGGGTACGCATACCCATGTGCAGACGGCGGACGAACGGGTGCTCCCCCGCGGGACCGCGTACATAACGGATGTCGGGATGACGGGCCCCTGTGATTCCGTCCTGGGGATCAAGAAAGAGGTGGCGCTTGAGAGATTTCTGACCCTCCTCCCCAACCGCTACGAAGTCGCGAAGGGGGATGTCCGGCTTCAGGGGGTGCTTATAGATATTGATGATACGACGGGCAGGGCCCTTTCAATTGAGAGGCTGAATATTGCCATGGAAAGTTGATGAGTATGAGTGGGAAAAGCGCATATGACGTCCTGCATGAGAGGGGATTCATAGAACAGGTAACGGATGAGGGACCCATACAGAGACTTCTGGAGGAAGGACCTGTTACCTGTTACATCGGTTTTGATCCCACGGCGGCGAGCCTCCATATCGGGAGCCTCGTCCCGATAATGTCGCTTGTCCATATGCAGCGTTGTGGACACCGGCTTATCGCCCTTGTCGGCGGTGGCACCGCACTTATCGGTGATCCCAGCGGCAAGACCGAGATGCGTCGCATACTGACACGGTATGAGATAGATGCCAATGCGGAGGCTATCAAAGGGCAATTGTCCCAATACCTGGATTTTGGGGAGGGGAAGGCACTCCTTCTAAACAACGCGGACTGGTTGGCGGAGCTCAACTATGTCGAGTTTCTGCGGGACATAGGGCGTTGTTTCAGCGTCAACCGGATGCTCACCGCGGAGAGCTACCGGATGCGTCTGGAAACAGGGCTCAACTTTATCGAATTCAACTATATGCTCCTGCAATCCTATGATTTTTATTATCTGTGTAAACACTATGGCTGTACCCTCCAGATGGGAGGCAATGACCAGTGGGGCAATATTGTTGCGGGGATAGATCTGACGAGGAGGCTCGAAGAAAAGAAGATCTACGGTATGACCTTTCCCCTTCTTACCACCGCCCAGGGTCACAAGATGGGGAAGACGGAGAAGGGAACGATATGGCTGGACGCCGGTCTCACCACCCCCTATGACTATTTTCAGTACTGGATAAACACGGAAGACGCCGATGTGAAAAAATTCCTTGCCCTCTTTACCCTTTTGCCCATGGAAGAGATCAGGGAGTCTGAAAAACTGGTGAATTCCGAGCTGAATATGGCAAAGGCCGTTCTGGCCTTTGAGGCGACAAAGATCACCCATGGGCAGGGCGCGGCAGTTGCCGCCTGGGGGGCCGCAGTGAATAACTTCGGGTTGAAACCCGTGAGCCCCGATCTCTTCCCGTCAAGCTCCATTCCCAGGACCGGGGCCGGTGTCGATGAATCGGCGATTTCCACCGTGGAAAAGACTAAGGGTGAATTGGAGGGGGGGATTCCTGCCTTCGAACTCTTTCATGGTGTAGGTTTGTGTAAATCCAGAGGTGAGGCACGGCGGCTGATCGTGCAGGGTGGAGCATACGTTAATGGCCGGCAGATAGGGGTCTTTGACGAAAAGATCGGGTCAGACGACATCGAAGGCGGTGAAATCCGCCTGAGAAAAGGAAAAAAACAGCACATGGTGATCAGGGTAGCGTAGTTCATATCGCGATGCCGATACACTGCAACGGACCCTCAGTGGGACCGCGTCATGCCTTGCGTTTTTTTTTGTCTGCCTGATCGGTGCCGATTCCCTCCGCCAGGGACTTGTTGATAAGCGCTTTGTTGTATGCCGAGAAGATGTCTCTCCGTGAGAGGATGCCGACGATCTTTCGCGGGTTGTTCTCGTCGACCACCGGAAGCTGTTCTATATTCTTCAGGCCTATCTTTTTCAGTGCC
>CAYXUH010000069.1:5914-8999 GCA_964468685.1 uncultured Syntrophaceae bacterium
GTCGGGGATGGCGATATCCTTTACCACAACGAGGTCTCCCAGGCCTTCCTCAAAGACTACCTCCTTGAAGTCCTGAAAGGTGACGATCCCGCTGAGCAGGCCGCCGTCGTCGACCACGGGAAAGCTGGAATACTTGCTTGAAAAGGTGTGCTCCAGCAGTTTGTTGAGATGCATGTTTTCAGATACCGTCACCACATCCCTGGCCATGGCATCCCTGACGAGAAGGGATTTCATGATATTGACCTCTCTCCCCGCTTTGATGTTTGTTCCTCTCCGTATGAGTTTTAGGGTATAGATGGATTCTTGGTTGATCTGAGAGGCGATCAGATAGGCGATAATACAGGAAAGCATAAGGGGAACGATAATCTTATAATCTCCGGTCATTTCAAAGACGATGAGTATGGCGTGAAGAGGACCGTGTGTAGTGGCCGCCAGAACAGCCCCCATTCCCACGAGACAATAGGCCCCCGACGGTGCGGTTATGGCGGGGAAGAGAAGGTGCATAAAATATCCGAACGCCCCCCCGGCCATGGCCCCGATAAACAGAGAGGGCGCAAAAATTCCGCCGGAGCCCCCGGATCCAATGGTGAGAGATGTGGCCGCTATCTTAACGAATACGAGAACAACCAGCATATACCAGACGAGATTTTCCCGGAGCGCAAGGCCGATGGCGTCGTAGCCCACCCCGTATACATGGGGCAGAAATATGCCGATACAGCCCACTGTCAGACCACCCACCGCCGCCTTTGCATAATCGGGAATGGGGATGAGCTTGAAGAGGTCTTCCGTCTTGTACAGGGTTGTCGTGAATAAGACCCCGACCAGACCCGCGATGATCCCCAGGCATATATAAAGGGGGAGTTCAAGGGGGCTCACGAGTGTATACGAGGGGATGACAAAGGCGGGATAGTCTCCCAGATAGAACCTGGATATAACGGTTCCCATAACGGAAGAGACGATTATCGGGCTGAAGGTGGCGATTCCGTAATTACCGATAATGATCTCCATGGCGAACATAACTCCGGCGATGGGGGCATTAAATGTTGCTGCGATCCCCGCTGCCGCTCCGCAGCCGACCAGGGTCCTCATCCGGTCAGCCGAAACCTTGGTAAATTGTCCGAAGAGGGAGCCGATTGCCGAGCCTATCTGGACGATGGGGCCTTCTCTCCCCGCCGATCCTCCCGATCCTATACATATTGCCGAGGTGAGAATTTTAATGGCAAAGATCCTCTTCCTTATCATTCCTCCTCTTATTGCGACGGCTTCTATGGTTTCCGAGACACCCGGCCCCCGTGCCTCTCTTGCAAAGAAATACACAATGGGCCCGACAAGGAGACCCCCGATCATCGGGGGAAACAATTTTGCGTACCAGGGGAGGGTCATGAGATGGTCAAGAAAGGTAGTGCCCCCCGTACCGAAAAAAAGGGACTGAAAAAAACGGATAAACAATCTGAAGGCAACTGCCCCATATCCACCGAGTGTTCCCACAATCATCGCCATGATAATCATGGCGACGTGTTCATTGAGTCTGAATGGAGTTCTCAGGCTATTGAGAAAATGCTTTTTCATGAGAATATTTTGATGGTGACTGCTGATTTTTGATTACTCGTTTCTTAATATCGCTGAAGACGCTTTTTTGCAAGCGAAATTTTATAGTTACGTAAATTTGATCCATGGTTATAATGTAATCTTATTTTGCGCTCTTCCCTGATGTTGTGTTATGGATGAGTCGATACTAATGCTTATGTTTCCAAAAGAAATGATTATGAAGATTACATCAGCAGAATTCATAAAGAGTGCAACCGATTCCTTCCACTATCCAGATGATCGGTTGCCGGAGGTGGCATTTGTCGGCAGATCGAACGTGGGCAAGTCCTCCCTCATCAATACCCTTGTGAACAGGAAAAGGCTTGCTAGGACGAGCAATACCCCCGGGCGTACCCAGCTCGTCAATTTCTTCGTGATCAATAAGGCTCTTTCGTTTGTCGATCTTCCCGGGTACGGATACGCGAAGGTCCCCCTCTCTGTGAAGAGGGGGTGGAGTGCGATGGTGGAGGAATATCTCGAGGGTCGGCGAAGCCTGCGCCTAGTGGTTCTGATACTTGATATACGGAGGGAACCCTCGGAGAACGATGATATGCTTGTTCAGTGGCTCCGCGATCATCAAATTGAAATAGCCTTTGTGCTCACGAAGACGGATAAACTTTCCAGAGGCCAGGGCACTGTAGCACGTCGGAAGATAGGAGGGCACCTGGACGTCCCGCATGACGAGCTCCTCCTCTTTTCCGCAAAGATGCGCTCCGGCAGGGACGAGATCTGGCGGGTGATAGAAACGGCCTGTTTCCCCAGGCCCTGAAAGCACATTCCCTTACTGCCCGGTATTAAAACCCTTTTAAATACCCCTTTCAATTTAGGTCCAAAACCCTGCAATTATGTCTTGACATGGGATGCAAATCCTGTTACCCAACCACCGACAAATCATCAAATGACCGGCGGTCATAATCTGCAATCAAATGGACCCGCCACAGCAGGTCCTTCACATCAAATCTGAGGTGCAAAAAGCGGTGGTAAAAGATAGCGAAAAGATCGGCGCTGTTATGGTTGTTGGGTCGGGGATAGCCGGAATCCAGTCTTCCCTGGACCTCGCGAATTCCGGAATGAAGGTCTACCTTGTCGAAAATGATATCAGCGTCGGCGGTGTCATGGCTCAACTGGACAAAACCTTCCCGACCAATGATTGTTCTGCATGCATACTTTCCCCCAAGCTTGTCGAGGTAGGGAGACATCCCAATGTAGAAATACTGACAAAGAGAACCGTGGAGGCGGTTGACGGCGATCCGGGGCGTTTTCAGGTAAAGCTCAAGAGAGAGCCGCGATTTGTTGATGTTGATAAATGTACCGGATGCGGCGATTGCGCCAAGGTCTGTCCGGTGACGCTGTCGAACGTCTTTAATGAGGGTCTGGATGACCGGAAGGCCATCTACCGAAAATTTCCCCAGGCTATACCCAGCGCGTTTGCGATCGAAAAGATAGGGACGGCCCCCTGCAAGGCGGCCTGCCCCACCCATATCAGTGTTCAGGGCTA
>CAYXUH010000069.1:9021-9752 GCA_964468685.1 uncultured Syntrophaceae bacterium
GGCGGCCTGTAAGAGAGGTGAGGTGGATCAGCCCGTATCCATTATGTATCTGAAACGGTTCGTGGCCGACCTCGACCTGAACGACGAGACAAAATATGTTCCTGAGATAAAGGAAAAGAAGGACGAGAAGATTGCGATCATAGGCGCCGGGCCTGCGGGCTTGACGGCCGCGTACTACCTGGCGGTTGAAGGCTATGGGGTCACGATCTTTGAGGCCCTCCCCGTTGCGGGCGGTATGCTTACCGTCGGTATCCCGGAATACCGCCTTCCCAAAGATGTCCTGAATGCCGAGATCAAGACCATTGAGGAGCTTGGCGTTGAGATAAAGTACAACACAAAGGTGGGCCAGGATATTACCATGGATGGCCTCCGGAAGGAATTTGCCGCCACGTTCATCGGTGTGGGATCTCATGTCAGCAGCAAGCTGCGTGTCCCCGGTGAGGATGAACTGGAAGGGGTGGTTCACGGTATCGATTTTCTGAGGAGGGTTGCCCTCGGTGAAAAGGTCTTTCTGGGGGATCGTGTTGCGGTGGTTGGCGGCGGTAATGTTGCGATGGATGCCGTCCGGACGGCACTGAGGACCGGTTCCAAGGAGGCCTTTGTCCTGTACAGAAGGACGCGTGCCGAGATGCCCGCAGCCGATGAGGAGATCGAAGAGGCCCAGCAGGAAGGGATTAAGATGGAGTTCCTGGCCGCCCCGGTGAAGGTGCTGGGAAGCGGTGGGAAGGTGA
>CAYXUH010000070.1:0-3653 GCA_964468685.1 uncultured Syntrophaceae bacterium
TACCCCCTCCCCTTAATCCCCTCCCGCTAGGGGAGGGGAAATCTGACTTTTTACAGGTGCATCAATGTTTATACGCGAAAGGAGCAGAAGGATGGAAATATCGAGTATTCCAAAAACGTTTTGGCACGCATTAAGTTTTTGTATGGTAATTGCCACTCTCGGAATTCTCTATATAGCCTATCAATCATCGTCCGTATCCGTTGAAATCGCGAACGCGAAGATTACCTTATCCTCGGCATTGGCGACCTCGAAAGAAATTAAATCCGCACTTGAGAATAAAAATGAACGCTTAAAAAAGGCGAATGAGGTTCTGATATCACAGACAAAAGACATCTCCGGGCCGCCTGATAAAAGCATAAAGATTGATCTTGGGGGGTTGGCAGAAAGTATCCCCGCTAAAGCCTCAGAATCATTTACAGGAAAGCAGGTTTTTGATTCAGAGGTTTTCAAAAAACTGGACATGCAGTTACAACAGGTGCAAACAGCCATCAATAAAAATTAGTACACAGCACATGGGGGTTCAGGGTTGAAGGACAAGGTATCTATCCCGGTACAATCAGGAAATCCGCAGGACCTTCCCTCCCCTGATCTTCCCCTCCTTAAGCTCACACAATGCCCGGTTGGCCTCCTCAAGGGGGAATTCCTGGACATGGGGTTTGATAGGGATCTCAGCCGCCAGATGGAGGAATTCGCTGATATCTCTGCGGGCCACGTTGGCGACGCTCTTGATCTCCTTTTCAAGCCACAGGTGGGTGGGGTAGTCGATGTTCAGGAGAATGTCCTTGTCGGCATCCTCCTTCCTGATGGCATTGATGACGAGCCGCCCGCCGCATTCCAGGTTCTTCAGGGCCTCCACGATCGGCTTCCATGCCGGGGTGGTATCAATAATACTGTGCAGCCTCTCGGGGGCCTGGTCTTCCGTCCCCCCCGCCCAGAGGGCTCCCAGCTCCCGGGCGAAGCCCTGCTCCCGTTCACTCCTGGCGAAGACGAATATTGGTGAGTTCGGATAGACGTGGCGAGCCATTGTGAGAACCAGATGGGCGGATGCCCCGAAACCCGTCAGGCCCAGGTTCTGTCCGTCTTCGAGATTCGCCAGCCGCAGCGACCGGTATCCGATGGCCCCGGCGCACATCAGGGGGGCCGCCTCCGCGTCGGAGAAGAGATCCGGTATGGGATAGGCGAAGGCCTCCGGCACGATCATATACTCGGCGTAGCCGCCGTTCTCGTCCCTGCCGGTGGCGCGGAATTGTTCACAGACATTTTCTATTCCCGGAGAGGCAGTACGGGCATTTTCCGCAGGCGGAGTGTATCCAGCCGACACCGACCCGGTCGCCCATCTGAAAGCGCGTCGCGCCCTTCCCGGCCCCGGCAACCCTCCCTACAATCTCATGACCCGGAACGACGGGGAACCTCGGCGGGGGTGTCCTCCCCTCAATCTCATCAAGCTCCGTGTGACAGACGCCGCAGGTAGAAACCCTGATCAGGATCTCCCCGTCACCAGGAATTGGATCGGGGAGATCGACCATCTCCAGGGGTGTCTTCGTATCCCGAAAACTGGATATCCTGCTGAGTACCATCGCCTTCATTGCTCACCGGCCTCCCTTGTCAGCATCACAGAATCCGTTGACCTCGCCGGGGAAATGGCATCTATTTGTTCACGCGCCGTCCGCTCTGCTCCATATCCATCTTGCGCAGGCGGATGCTTTTCGGCGTTATCTCGATCAGTTCATCCTCCGCGATAAACTCGATGGACTGGTCGAGCGACAGGCGGCGCGGGGGACGCAGGGTGACCGTGGCATCCGATGTGGCACTGCGCATGTTCGTCAGGTGCTTTTCCTTGGTGATATTCACGTTCAGATCACCGGGCCGGTTCCTCTCTCCGATGATCATACCGCAGTAAACGTCGGTTCCGATCTCAACGCAGAGTTCTCCCCGATCCTCCATGGCAAGACTCGCGTAGGGGGTAACCCTGCCCACTCGGTCGGCAACCAGCGCTCCGTTCGCCCGCTGGGGGATCGGACCGAACCACGGTTCGTATCCCTCAAAGATCGTATTCATAACACCCGCGCCCTTGGTATCCGTAAGAAAATGGTTTCGAAAGCCGATCAGTCCGCGCGACGGTATGATGAAATCGAGCTTGGTCCGCCCGCTGCCCTTGTTGGTCAGGTTCGTCATACGCCCCTTCCGTCTGGAGAGCACCTCCGTGACGGTGCCGATGAACTCTTCCGGAATATCGATCAGGAGGCGCTCGGTCGGCTCGAGGACCCGACCTCCCTCTTCTCTGGTGATCACCTGCGGCTTGGATACCATGAATTCGTATCCTTCCCGGCGCATGGTCTCTATCAGAACGGCCATCTGCAGTTCGCCGCGACCGCAGACATCAAACATATCCTTGCGTTCTAGGTGCCTGATCTTCAGAGCGACGTTGCTCAGGGTTTCTTTTTCTAGGCGGTCCTTCAGATGGCGGGAGGTCAGATACTTGCCGTCCTTGCCGGCCGTGGGGCTGTTGTTGACGTAAAAAACCATAGAGACGGTTGGTTCGTCGATATAGATTCGAGGAAGCGGAACCGGATCTTCCAGGGACGATATTGTATCGCCGATGGTCAGTTGATCGACACCGGCAAGGGCGATAATGTCACCCGCCTCCACCCGGTCGACCGGCAGTTTTCGAAGTCCGTCGAAGGTATAGAGGGCGGAGAATTTTACCCCCGGTGTGATCTTCTCCTCACCACACAGGGAATAGCTCTTGTTCATCTCCAGGATACCGTTCGCCAGCCGGCCGATGGCGACCTGCCCGACATAGGGATCATAGTCGAGATTGGTAACCAGAAACTGGGGGATCGCCCCGTCATCCGCCTGGGGCGGGGGGACATGAGAGATGATCGTCTCGAAGAGGGGACGTAGATCGGCGGAGTCATCCCCCTGCTCCGTGTGGGCAACTCCCGTCTTGGCATTGGTGTAGAGTATCGGGAACTCTATCTGTTCCTCGGTCGCGTCAAGATCGATAAAGAGGTCGTATACCTCGTTGATAACCTCTTCTATCCGTGAGTCGCCGCGATCGATTTTGTTGATGACCACTATCATCGGCAGGTGTTTGGCGAGCGCCTTTTTGACAACGAAACGGGTCTGCGGCAGCGGACCTTCGCTGGCATCGACGAGCAGGAGCGCCCCGTCAACCAGGTTAAGGCCCCGCTCCACCTCGCCGCCGAAATCGGCGTGACCGGGGGTATCGACGATATTGATCTTGACATCTCCGTACCAGATTGCCGTGTTCTTCGCCAGGATCGTGATGCCGCGCTCCCGTTCGAGGTCCATCGAATCCATGACGCGTTCCGTTACCTGCTGATGTTCCCTGAAGATACCGCTTTGACTGAGCATCCCGTCGACAAGGGTCGTCTTGCCGTGGTCGACGTGGGCAATGATCGCTATATTTCTGATGTTATTTTTTTCCATGTTTGTAATGTATGTCTCCGTTCAAAAAAGAAAAAGCCCGGTTTGAAGAAACCGGGTCTTAGGTTGCGTTATTCTAGCAGAAAGGAGGGGGAAGGGCAACTCGTTTTCAAATGAGAGGGCATACGTTTGCTCAGTACACTGTCGGCTTGATTTTTGACAGAAAAAATCAACAAAAAATAATTGACTTTGAATTTACGAGG
>CAYXUH010000070.1:3753-9741 GCA_964468685.1 uncultured Syntrophaceae bacterium
TTCCCGTCAATATCCTGCTGCAGCCAAGGGATTACCTGAACTCGTGGCTGCTCTACGCGGGACTTTTGATCGGCTTTCTCGCCGCTGTCTTCGCCTTCAGGGGATTCGAGATTCCTGCTTTTTCAAGCTTCTCTCCGATCCTCCTGGGAGGCAAACCGACGCCGTTCTGGCCGGCGATTCCTCTTATTATCGCCTGTGGTTCGCTGTCCGGGTTCCACTCACTAGTCGCTTCGGGCACCACCTCCAAGCAGCTCACTAAAGAGAGTGACGCTCTTTTCATCGGGTACGGCGCGATGTTCACCGAGGGTTTCCTTTCCACCATCGTTATCGTCTCCATAGCCGGTTTCGGATACACGGCCCTTCAGAACGCGGGCGTGACAGCCGAGACCCTGAACTTTGGAAACTGGGGGGCCATGTTCACCAAGGCGTCCGCGTCGGTCAAACTGTCCAAGGCGAATCTCTTTGTACAGTCTTACTCCGACATGGTCAACGCGACATGGCTGGCGTTTATCCCGACCAAGATCGTAAAGATCATCGCCGGGATGTGGGTTGCCTCATTTGCCATGACCACGCTGGATACCACCAACCGTCTGGCGCGCTACTGTATATCCGAGATGGCCCTGCCTCTGAAAGAAAGCGCAGCGGGGTTCTATAGCTTCCTGACAAACCGCTGGGTTGCCTCTATCATTCCGGCGGCAATCGGTATCTGGCTGGCGGCAAGCGGTAACTGGCTCATCATCTGGGGTTCCTTCGGAGCGGCAAACCAGCTGATCGCGGCCATCGCCCTCATGACCGGGGCTGCCTTCGCAGCCAAGAAGCTGAAATCAGGCTTCTCCAGTGCGGCCGTCATCCCGGCCTGGCTCCTCTGGATCACCGTGACCTGCGGTATCATATGGTTTATCGTGGTCGTTCAGCCGGGCGCCATCGCGGCGAAACCGGTCCCCGGATGGACCGTTATGGTCTTGCTGTGTGTGATGTTGCTCCTGAACTTCCTCTTTATCTGGGACTTCATCAAATCCAAGGCCTACAAGGTTGAGTAATATCTTTCCACAACGTTAATCTGTTACCGGTGCACGGTTTTAAACCGTGCACCGGTTTAACCAAGCACAGTTTTTAGAGCGTTCTCATGGGCCTGCTTCCAAATTTTTTTAAACGTATACTTTCCGATTTCGACACCTCTCACCGGGAAAGTGTCGCCGCCCTCACAGGGGTTGAGGTGAAGGAGTTGGAGAATATCTTTGCGCTGCTGCTCTTGGGGTCTTTCATAGGGCTCCCCTCCCCTCCTTCCTTCCTGGCAGTCGAACTGCTCCCCTTCATGGAACGGGAGATGAAGGTCCTGAACAGGCGGGCGCAAGACGCGGGGGATATGCTGGCTGAGATGGCGGGGACCATAGGTATTGACTGAATGAAGATACTCTTTTTTACGGGAAAGGGCGGCGTAGGAAAATCCACCATGGCGGCGGCCGCGGCATGGCAGCTCTCCCAGAAGGCCCGCGTCCTGGTCGTTTCTCTGGACCCGGCGCATAATCTCGGTGACATCTTCGGGGTTGTTATCAAGAACGGGAAAAAGAAATTCACGAAAACGCTCTTTTTGAGCGAGATCAATCTAAAAAAACTGTCACGGGCATACTTGGAACAGGAAACTACGGTCCTTTCCAATACGTACAGTTACCTGAAGACACTGAATCTCGACACCTATTTTTCCATACTCAAGTACTCTCCCGGCATAGAGGAATACGCCCTTCTGACAAGCATTGAAAAGACCATACGGGATGAGACCGGGTTCGATTATATCATCTTCGATACCCCCCCAACGGGGCTGACGCTCAGGTTTCTTGCCCTGCCTAAAGTGACCATAACCTGGATCGACCGCCTGACACAGATACGGAGTCAGATCCTAGAGAAGCGGTACACCATCCACCGGATCAGGGGCACGTTGGACTCGGAAGAGACCATCCTTGACTATAAAGAGGCGGACGACGACATCCTGAAACGACTGAAAACACTGAGCGATAATTATCATGCCCTGGACGGGGCACTTCGCGGCAGCGACTGCCATGTCGTACTGGTATTCAATCCAGACATACTCTCCCTCAAGGAATCGAAACGACTGGTCGAAGGTATCAGCGAGCTGGGGCTTCCCCTGCGCCTGCTCATAGACAATAAGGTAACCGAAGCAAATGAAGAGATGGCGGAGTATGTTGAAGGACAGATGAAGGGGATGGCGCAGGGAGTTCCCCTTGAGCGCATACAGATGGCAAAGACTCTCCTTGACGGAAGGAAGGGCACCTTGTATGATGTACCTGAAATCATTATTCCTAACTCTTGGTAGCTGTTGAATCTATGTTCAAATATGAGCACATTGTAACGCAACCCATCTTCTTTCTCTTTGTCGCGTTTTCATTCCTCCTGACGTTCGGCTATTTCTGGGGGAGAAGACACAACAAGGAGATATTTCTCAGTGCCTTTAATGATCTCATGGAGGTGTTCCGCCCCGACGACCAGACCTTTACCAATATCGGAGGAGCCATTGGGTACCATGCCAATCTCTTCATCAGAAAGAAGGGTGCGTTTCTGTCTCGCGTTGATGCTACCATCACCATGCTTCCACGACATTCATGGCTGTATCTTCCAATATCAAAACTCATAAGAAAATATGACAGATTATTCATAGAACTGTATGTCAAGAACAAGCCGGAGGAGGAATGTCACCTCATAGAGAAACAATATTCGCGATTTGCCGGCGCAAAGATAGCCGGCGCAGAGCGCCTGAACAAAGAAACAGTGACATGGGGAGCGTATACCTTTTATCTGTATTACGAGACTATTGGAACTCATACCCGCTTGATGGATTTTATCAATCGAAACCCCGAGCCGGGTATTATCAGACATATTGCGATTGTTCCCGACCAGAAAAAGTGCTTCATCTTCATGATACCCCGAAAAGGGCAGGTGGCACAGTACCTGTCCCCGATCTACCGATGGCTGCCCTCTGTTGTCAAAAAATCGTAAGAGCTTTTTTAGCGAAAGGAGATCGACCGAATGGACATACTATCCGGAAACGGACTCAAGTCCTTAATGCATGAGCAACTTGGAATATGTGCTTCCATCTATATGCCTACGATCAGAAAGGGAACGGAGATACAACAAAACCAGATACGGTACAAAAATCTGCTGCGCGAGGCCGAAGCTCGCCTGCTCTCAATCGGCGAATTGCGCCCATCGGAGATAAAAGAGATGCTCGCGCCGGCACAGGAACTGGCGGGTAATATACCCTTCTGGCAGGGTCAGAGCGATGGACTTGCCCTCTTCCTTGCACAGGAATCGTTCACCTATTACCGGCTTCCGCAGACCTTCGAGGAATTGGTGGTCATAACCGATCGTTTTCACATCAAACCCCTGATACCGATCCTGGCTCCTGATACGGAATTTTCCATCCTCGCGATCAGCCAGAAAACCGTTCGATTTCTGAAGTGCTCGTTGCAACAGGCAAAGGAAAAGGACATCAAAGACATTCCTGAAAATATTGACGAGGCGCTGAATCTTGACGATTTTGAGAAACGTCTCCAGCGGCACACGGGTGCCGAAGACATGAAAGTTAAGATACTGCAGTATTTTCAGCTTATTGATAAGGGGTTACGCGACCTCCTGAAGGACAAAAAGTTTCCTCTCATCTTCGCGGGGGTGGATTACCTGTTTCCCATATACAAAGAGGCAAATACCTATCCTCACCTCACAGACAAATGGATATCCGGAAACCCGGAGGGGCTCAGCGCGGATAGGTTGAGGGACATGGCGTGGCCGATTGCGGAGACTCTCCTGAAGACAAAGAGGGCGGATGCCCTGGCACAGTACAAACAAAACGCCGGGACCGGGCTCACCTCCAGCAATGTCGAAGAGGTCGTCCGGGAGGCCTTTCACGGGCGCGTCAGCGTACTGTTCGTCCCCGTGGGTGTTCAGCAGTGGGGAACCTTTGATCCCGATACCGATACGGTCAAACTGAGCAAAGATTCAGGATTCGGAAATGAAGACCTGCTGGACCTGGCGGCCATACAAACGATCCTGAACGGTGGGGTGGTTTATCCGGTCAAACAGAAGGAAATGCCGGAGGATTCATTGCTCGCCGCCATCTTTCGTTATTGACCGCACCTCCACGGCGGATGATTGCGAATTTCGTCAGATATTGAACAGGACAACATTTATGCATATTCCCGAAGGAGTGATATCATAAAAATAATCAACGAAGACGACCGAAAACCCACTCTGGATTACCCCTGTAGGTGGGCCTATAAGGTGATAGGTGCCGATAAGGGAGCTATGGAAAAGGCCATCGGGGAGATTGTGCAGGAGTGCGCCTGTACGATCACACCGTCCAATACAAGCAAGACCGGAAAATACCACTGCCTGAACCTCGAAATGCTGGTTGATAACGAAGGACACCGAACCGGGATATATGATAAATTGAGGTGTCACCCTGCGATCAAAATGGTTTTATAAGGACTTATGCGCGGACCCCGGGCCCCAGGGATACTGACAGGGAATGTAATGGAAAAAAAGGGAACTGTATATGCTTACAATAGAAAACACCGTGCTGGTCGTGATTGATATTCAGGAGAGTCTCGCGCGGGTGATGCACGAAAAGGACGCCCTGCTCGAGAATCTCCAGAAGACCATCAAGGGTGCCGGAATCCTCGATATTCCGATGATTGTAACGGAGCAGGTTCCCGAAAAACTGGGGGCTACGATCCCGGAGATATCCCCCCTGCTTGACACTGTCAGTCCCATCTCCAAATCAAGCTTCAGTTGTTGCGGAGAGGACCGGTTCATGCGGGAATTGAACGACATGAAGCGGGAGCAGATCCTTATTGCCGGCATCGAATCACACGTCTGTGTCTATCAGACAACGGTTGACCTGATCCGTATGGGGTATGAAGTACACATCGTAACGGACTGCATCTCATCACGGACGCCCGGGAACCGGGCCCTTGGTATCGAGAGGATGAAGGACGAGGGGGCACGGCCCACAAGCACGGAAATGGCTCTCTTCGAACTACTGAAGGTCGCCGGAGGGGACCGGTTCAGGAAAATCTCCCGGCTGGTGAAATAGCGACCCCGCGGCGGCAAAGCAGCCGGGTGTCTGTTGCTACCCTTATATCGATATCAGGTAGACATATCTCTCCCTTATCTGATACGGGTCACTTCTGCCTTATCAGCCCCCGTAGCTTTTCTCTCTTTTCGGCAAGCTCATCCAGGGCTTTTTGATATCGGGCCCTGTTGGCCCGGTTGTGGTGGCGGGCATAGAGCCTCCGCCGCTTTTCTACCAGTTCCCTCGTAAGATCATATTCTTCCTGGGCCTGCCCAAGCTTCTGCTCCAGTTCCCTGCGGCGGCGTTCTTCTTTAGATGTTTCTCTGGTCCGGTCAGCAACCGCTTCTTCCCCTTTATCTTCTTCCGTTACCGTTTCTATATCCTGACCTTTATCCGGCAAGGATTGTCCATCTGCGCCACCCCGGTCTCTGATATGAATCCTTTCAACACCGCCCCCGGGAGGGAGTTGGGGGGGGGTGTCCGCAATATGCACCACGCCCTCCTTGTCCGTCCACATGTAAAGGTCTCCCGCACGCGTAAGGGAAGAAAACAGGATAATACAAAAGATGATAACAATGATGATACGAAGATAACGCATGATCCTCCAACCACCCACACATCATTCGGATGTACCGAATCTCCGTATAACGCCTACCAGAAACCCACATGCTGTTCAACAAAAAACCGTATGTGGGGATGCCCCGATCGGCCCGCGAATGATCGCGGAAGACAGTTTGAGCGCGGGGGGAACATCTCCTCTTCCCGGATTTCCACCCGGCAATAAAGACATGCCCCCTGGAAGAACGAAAAAAGGCCGGCTGTATCAGCCGGCCTCTCTCGCGCAATAATGGTGCCGAAGCCGAGACTTGAACTCGGACAAGCATAAGCCCACTAGACCCTGA
>CAYXUH010000071.1:0-6259 GCA_964468685.1 uncultured Syntrophaceae bacterium
TAAGCCCACTAGACCCTGAACCTAGCGCGTCTACCAATTCCGCCACTTCGGCACGCAAAACTATGGAACGCTTATACTGATGCACCCCCATATTGTCAAGAGAAATTACCCTTGAAAATAACGCAATACATGCTATTGTGCTTGTCCAGAACAGGGCGTCTGCCCTCCAAGTTCAATTGGATGTGATATGGAAATTATAAGAGATGTTGACAACCTTCCCGAAGCCCTGACAGGCTCCATCGTTACGATAGGCAACTTCGATGGCGTGCACCGGGGACACAGGGAAATCTTCAGGAAAATCGTACGGGAAGCCAAAGATGCACATACAAAGTCATTGGTTATTACCTTTGATCCCCATCCCCAGAAGGTCATGCACCCGGAGCGAAGACCCTTCTTTCTGCTGACCCCCCTGCAGGAAAAGCTGGACCTCATCAGCTCCTGCGGCGTGGACGCGGTTATCCTGTTCACATTTTCCACCACGTTCGCCGAGGTAACCGCCGGAGAATTTGTGGAAGATATCCTCTGGAAAAAACTGCGCCTCCGCAAACTGTTCGTCGGGTATGACTACGTGTTCGGCAAGGGAAAGGGCGGAAACGCTGATTTCCTCAAGGAATCCGGAAGGAGACTCGGCTTTCAGGTTGAGGAAATCGGCGTCGTGAAGACAGCCGGCATGATTGCCAGCAGCACCAATATACGCCTTTCAATACTTGACGGAGATGTCAGGCTGGCATCGGAGATGCTGGGAAGACCTTATAGCGTGAGTGGTATCGTTATCAAGGGATACCGGCGGGGCACCGAGATAGGGTATCCGACAGCCAACTTAAAATCAGAAAAGGTCATCCCCGCGACAGGTGTCTATGCCATTATAGCGGAGCTTGAGGGTACCCGGCACCAGGGGGTTATCAACATAGGGACCAATCCCACGTTCGGCAACGAGGAGATCTCGGCGGAGGTGCATCTGCTCGATTTTGAAGGTGATATCTATGGAAAGGACATCACCATACTCTTCATAGAACGGCTGCGTGACGAAAAAAAGTTCAAGGGCTCCGCGGAGCTGGTTCGGCAGATAAAAAAGGATATCGAACAGACAAGAAAAATCCTGTCATCCCCTCTGGCAGACATGGATTCCTAGATCCAGGCAATCAAGAGATGAAAATAGAACACCTGCACGGTTGGGACATCAGCTATGAGAGAGCCCGAGAGACACAGAATGATCTCAGGGCACGGCTCATCCTCCACAACGAGGGCATCCCCCGCACGATCCAGACGGTAGCCGGCGCAGACGTCTCATATTCAAAGGGCAGCAACACCTTCTTCGCGGCCGTTGTGATCCTTGATTTCCCGACCATGAAAATCATCGAGCAGTCATCATCCAGTGGGAGAGTCGACTTTCCCTATATCCCGGGGCTACTTACCTTCAGGGAAGGGCCCGTGCTCCTGGAGGCCTTCCGGAAGCTGACTATCTCACCCGATGTCATTATCTTCGACGGACAGGGGATCGCCCATCCGAGGAGAATCGGCCTTGCATCCCACATGGGACTCTTTCTCAACACGCCGTCCATAGGGTGTGGAAAAACGAGGCTTGTCGGATCATATGATGAACCAGGGAATGAACCGGGCGATTATTCTCCCCTTGTCCATAATAGTGAACCAGTGGGAGCCGTCTTGAGGACAAAGAGGAATGTGAAACCGGTCTTCGTATCACAGGGACACAAGATAGGATCGAAGAAGGCGATAGAGATAACCCTGTTGAGCTGCAGGGGATACCGATTGCCTGAACCGACACGGAGGGCGCACCTTGCCGCGGGCGAGATCCGGATGAAACAGAATCATTAAAAAATACGAGCAAGTGAAACCGTCAGAATTCCGGGTCCTGTCGCCACAACAGGCGGCGCCGATAACAGAGATTATTTGAGATTTTTAGAGGTTCTCTTCGTTGAAGGTGGGGGAGCTTGCGGGGGGAGTGATCTTTCCGTTTAAGCTGCCTCCTTCCTCTACCACCAGGCTGCCGCACTGGATGGTTGCCCTGACATTCGAGGTTCCGAGGAGGGTCAGCATCCCCGTAACAGTGATGTTCCCTTCAAAGGAACCAGCTATGGTGAGCTTTTTTGCTGTGACGTCTGCCTTGACGGTGCTTCCCTCTTCCGTAATGGCAATCTCGGCATTCAGGATACCTTTTGCCGTGCCTGCCACAATGAGATATCCCTTAAAATCCAGGGTCCCGTTGAGTGTGCATCCCTTGTTGATAATGGAGACGTCTTTTTCTTTCACATCTGATCTCCTCAGTCACCTGTGTCGTTCCTGTTCCCAGTCAACACCGGCTTGTAATCTACAATGTTAACCGGCAGTAAGGCAAGAAAGATTTTACCACGGCCAATGTGGATGCCGCATCCGTCGGATCCTCCATCAAGAAGGGCCGCAATCTTCGCGCCGGTGACAGGCTCGCCCACACGTATCGGTATGGAGCCACCCGTGCCCATGATAACCATCGTCAGCCCGCCGGGGGCTACGTTGCTCTTGATATCGACAACCTTCATTGAGTCGCTCAGCTTCAGTCGTACTGGTTCATTGTTTGAGATCCATCTCTTGTCGGTCCCGTTGAGATACAACAGCATATACTCAAAGAGGGGGGGCTGTATATCGAAGAAGAGGCGTCCGATAATACCCCTGTCGTTCCTGGAAACGATTGTCTGATAGACCCGTCCCTTTTTATAGAGGGAATATCTCTCCCAGAGATCCGTTGCCGTGTCTATGATGTAGCCCCTGTCCTCCCCGGTATTGGAGATCCTGTTCCCCACAAACCCCTTGAAGTTACAGATAACACCCGTCAGTGAACCGGGGGTGGTGGTGACATCCACCAGTTCCAGAAGATCGCCCCGTACGATATCCACGTGGGATCCGTTGGGATAGTACCCCTCTTTCCCGTTGATCCTGACCTTAAAAAAGACAACAGTGGGGTTGGCGGCTACCGAATAACCGGACGGAGACGGTTTACCGAAGGCTATCTTGAATGTACCGCAGAGAAAGTGATCCTTCTTGATCAAAACGCGCGTGGGGCTGCTCAGGGTAAACGGTTTGTTCACATCGTTCACCGAACCGTATCCCTCTATGTCGGCACTGAGTCCGCGTGTGTAATTTCCCTCTATATGCGTGATCTTGATGGTGTCATTCGGGGAGATGTGCAGTGTCTCACCGTTGGCCACAACAACAGGGGAACTTTCATTAATCTTCACCACGGCGTACTTAATCTGCGGCGTGTTCAGACCGATGCCCGGTATCTCCGGTGTGATATCGAGCATCTCCATGAAAGAATTCACCGCAAGGTTGTGGTGATAGATTCGTGTCTCCAGGGGGAGAGACTTGCTCGTTTCGATCCCGAACGCCGGGATACCGCACTCATACAGGGCATAGTACGTTGCCGATTTTCTCTGTTCCGGGTGCGAAGAATCGGGGGCCTGGGTGCGGTGATTATTGAAGTGAAACAGGTGATCGGGATTGCCGATCTGATCATTGATCTTCGCGATGGCATCCTTCGCCATCCTGCCGAGCGCAATTACCTTCCCCGTATTCATATCCCTGTGGTCTTCACAGTCTACTATGATCGACTGCCCATACCTGGCCGGATTTTTCATCTCACTCTGCCAGGTGTCTCGGTAGAATCCTGACCCGTCATGAAGATTCAAGAGACAGTTGCTCTCCGTTATCAATCGCTTCAGTATGGAAACCACCTGTGCCTCGTAGTTCTCCCGTGAAGACCCGGAAAATTTGCGGTTCATATCCTCGTTGATCTGACGCCTGTTGAGGATTATGGAATAGAAGTTCGCCCGTGGAACAACGATAAGATTTCCCCGCACGAGTTCCATGTCCGCATACAGATCAGCCGACAGAAAGCCGCCGGGCTCGTCTCCCTGAATACCACCTATTATCAGCAGTGTCTTGCCGGGGAGTTTTCCGTTTATTCTGTAAACGTTCAATTCGTAGTCTGTATTCTGAAAAAAGGTCTCCAGGGCATTCTTCGCGTGACACACCCCCGGCACAGATACCAGGGCTGCAAGAGCGAGGATACAGAGAATACTCCCTGTTGATTTGAATTTTAAAAGGAAACGCGAGGGTGTCATGATCAGTACATCCCAATGTTTTTGTCAGGTTATCAGGCGGGTTTATAAGGACAACTCTTTTTTCAGTCTGAGCGCTCCGTCATCCGAGTAGACCAGGATGGTAACCGAATCGTACTTGTCTCTATCTGATATCGAAGGGAAAACACCTTCAATCTGTTTGAAGCGGGCGATGGAAAAGCGTTCCCCCCGTTTATAGGATCGAGGGAACCCGCCGGCGAGCTCCGCCACCGGGGAACTTTTGTGGAGGGCAGAAGAACCGGGCGCGGGATTGAGGATGGTAAATATATATCCCGAGATGTATTCTTCATCGGTGCCCTGATTTTTTATTGTAAATACGACCTTGATCGTTTCGCTGCCCGCATCATATGCCATCTGTATCTCTTCAAGGGAAACAAGCGGTCTGGTTTCAACTTCGGCATCCCTCTTCGCGGCGGTTACGGTTATCTCCTTCTTTTTCTCGGCAGACGCAGGGTTTCCCCGTTTTTCACGAAGGTTCTGAATCTCAGCCTTGAACCTCTCAATCTCTTCTGCAAAGCTCTCTTTCTCTTGGCTGATCAGCTCGATGGATTGCTTGGCATTTGCAAGCTCTTTGGCTAATCTGTTGTTGGTGCTAATGTAAGAGCGGCTGTACAGCCAGGAGCTGCCGACTGTTATCACCCCAAGAACAGCCACAAAACATATGATCGAAAGGATGATCGTCCCGCGAGTAATTTCGAACGGCCCACGGCGTTCTTCGTCTCCGATTAGAATGATAACCCAACTGTTTCGTTTCTTCTCATAGTTTTCCATCGCGAGACCCTGGTTTCACGTCTTTGATTTCCACAATTCTTTACATATTTTCCACGAATTATCAACTTTTTTCAAATATACTGTTTTGATTCCCACATCGTTTACCCGTGATGAATGATAGTGCTGCTCAAAGGTTACAACCGCCTTATGGCGTGACTGATGGGTAACCTTAAAGTCCTTTACAACAATATGGATGTTTTTATTGAGCCGGAGAATATTTGCCTTATACGCAAGCCAATCATCAAGATTCATCCCCCTGGACCTGAAATCCTCGGCATAAAAGGACGCGTAGCCTTTCATGTCCTCCGCCTCCCATCTGGCAACCCACGTATCGAAAATCTTCCGTATGTCGTGACGGTTGGCATAATCGTTATTGACCTTCGAAAGCACCGTTATGAACTGATTTTCTTTTTCGAGGTCTACTATTACATCTCCGTCGATGTACCAGTTGTTACGCCATTTCTTGAGAAACAGTTTCCGTGATCCCGCATCGAAGGGACGGCCGTTAACGATAAATTCCTGACGGAACATCGCCACGGTGTATTTGTCGTGCTTCAACACCGAAAGGTCCTTAGGCACGAGGTTCACGTCCCCCCCCGTATTTTTTTACGGTTTGTATCTGCTCGGCAAGCCTGTCCTTATCATCCTTGTCGTAATGGGAATTCTTCCCATAGAGCCCGGCAAGTTTCTGAACGCTGCTGTCGCATACGGCGCTCGTCCAATCACTAATAAAGGGCGTGATATCGTCCCTTTGGGCTATCTGTATTGAAGGGGGAACCCACTTAATATAGTCTTGAATGATAATAGGCGTCTCATTAAGGGTGATGAAACGGGAAACAGCCTCAATATCATTGTTTTCAAGAGCGACACAACCGTTTGACTGGTATGGTGTCAGGAGTTTGTCGGTACCGTGGAGCCATATGTTGTTGCCGTTTTTTCCCTCTTTCTTGTCGAGAATATTGGGGTAGCTGAGATCAAAAGCCATGGAGCCATAAATGGCGCCAAGATCCTCATCAGGGAAAAATTTGATGGGGAAGTAAACCCCCTCCGGTGTCCTGGCGTCGCCTGATCGTATTTTTGTCCCCTTGTTTTTACCGGTGGAACAGGCTGCTTCGTATGTACGCTGAAAAGAGGTCCCGTCGAACCGATATACAAAGAGACGCTGTATCGTCTTATCGATAATTATGGCATGTCCTGCTGCCAAAGAAACCAGGGAATCCGGGATGAATGACATTGCTTCATCGGTCGTACTTGATCCGAATCCCGAAACGGGGGTCATGGCGATAATGGAAAGAAAGATGATGATGGTGGAGAAGAGGACCAGGGTCTTTGATCCGCGCCACAACATATTT
>CAYXUH010000071.1:6359-9684 GCA_964468685.1 uncultured Syntrophaceae bacterium
GATGATGATGGTGGAGAAGAGGACCAGGGTCTTTGATCCGCGCCACAACATATTTTGTCTTTTCATGGGAGAATGGCCGCTGTATTTGTAGAATATCATGTATCAAATCGCCCTTAATGCTGTACTACCCCCGTCAATGAAACCGACGGTGTTTGTGGTGTTATCTAATCTCTGCTGAACAGGACATTGTAAATATAACTTTCCGCCTCGCTCTTTGTGTTCTGGGAATTGATATAGAATGAAATCCCCTCGACATCGCGCGGCTCTCCGTCTTTGATATCGGGAAACAGTTTCCGGTAATCTTCTTCAAGGTTTCTTTTTTCGCAAAACCATGTATTGAGCGCGTCCTCCTTGTTCCTGAGGACGACATACCGTACCTTGTCCGCAAAGGGTTGTGAGCTCTTGACCATGCTCCCCTTGGGGCATTCCACCCCCCAGATGTACCCTATGACGGGGATATGCAGTTTTGCGGGCCAACCGGTGGGCTTGAAGGCAACGTATATCTGAATGGCCTGATCATCGGTCGAGGCCTTTCTGACATCCGCTCCATCAGGCAGACGGGCAACCTTCCATTCCCAGCTCAGAAAGGGATATTCTCCTGTCTTCAGGTCTATCTCTTTTTTTATTCCGAAAGAGGAGTGTCTGTCGCTCTTCATGTGCAGGACATATCTGGTGTCTTTTCTCTCCAGGGTAAGGTTCGGGGTCCCATCGTTCGCCACCAGTTTCCAGCCTGACGGGATGCCTTCTTGCATTTCTCCCGAGTCAAACCCGGCGACAGTCAAACCGTCGTTTCCACAGGCTATACCGGGGCCCGAAAGGGCTAGAACAATGGTCATCATACATGAGAATGCCAGAAATGATCTCATGTACTTCATGTCTTTTTCTCCTGTTCATGAAGGGCCATTATGTCGGTCCGGGTAAAAACGGACTCGACCCTCTGTACCTCTTTCTCTATGTTCTCCCTCCCCTGCTCCTCTTCACGGTCAATAAGGGCTATCACACGATCCACGATCAGTCCCGCCTCACGGGCTCTTTCAATGGCGATCAGGGTGGATTTCCCCGTGGTAATCACATCATCCAGGATAGCTACCCTCTCACCCTCTCGGACATTTCCCTCTACTGAGCTGCGCGTGCCATGTCCCTTGACATCTTTTCTGACGATGAATGCCTTGATGGGGTGGTTTCTCTGATACGATATCACGGAAATGGCGTTGGCCATCGGATCCGCCCCCAGGGTCAACCCTCCAACCGCCGAAATGTCTGAATCTTCAAGCATGTCAAAGATAATGTTTCCTATCAGGTTCATCCCCTCCGGATCGAGGGTCGTTGGCTTGCAATTGAAATAAAACCTGCTCTGTTTCCCGGATGCCAACGTAAATGGCGGATTATCGCTGTACCGGAAAGTGCGTTCCACTATCATCCGCGCCAGGCGTGTCCTCATTTCGCTATGGTTCATCTCAGACAATTCCCCCTATTCTACCTGCTGTCTTTTCGTCTTTTCCTCAATCTTCTTAACCCTCTTTATGATATATTCCGGGTCCAGGAGTTGGGTCTCGCGGTATTCCGCGGCGGCCATATCAGACCAGCCTTTTTTATCATAGTACAGACCTAACGTGAAATGTGTTTCCGGGTTGCCGGGATCTATCTCCAGGGCCTTCTCCGTCTGCCGTACAGCCTGATCAAGGTTACCCATACCATAATAGGCCTTGCCGAGGTAGAATCGTGTGTCGCGATTGAAGAGATTTATCTTGAGCCCAATCAGCATGATATCCCGCGCCTTGCGGAACTCTTTGAGCTTGGTATATGCTATTCCCAGATTCACGACAATCTGTTCATCATACGGCCTTATCTTCCGCGCCTTCACATAGTAAAGGACGGCCTCCCTAAAATTCCCCTTTCTGGCATAACACACGGCAAGGTTGGAAAGCGCGTCGAAATAACCCGGGCGGATACTTATGGCCTTTTCATATTCCCTGATGGCCCCGTTCGTATCTCCCCTTATATCACAGATCCTGCCGAGGAAAAATTGGTCTTTGCTTTCGGTGGAGCACGCCTCTATGGCTTTGGTGTAATACCGCGCGGCCTCTTCGCATTCTCCCCTCTTGAAGGCGATCTCGCCAAGGCCCGCATATGCCGCATAGTATCGTGGTTTGATCTTGATCGCTTCTCTATAACAGGCGATAGCCTCATCTCCCAATTCTTTCAGCCTGTATGTTTCCGCCAGTTTATAGTGATAATTGGCAACCTTGGGGTTAATCTTAATAGCTTTTTCGTATTTCTCTATCGCCCTGTCATACTTTTTCCTGGTGAAATATTTGTTTCCCTGGAGGTAATAGGTTTTTGACGACGCGCAGTACGCCTCTACTGCTGAAAATAAAAGTATCGACACAAGCAGCACAACAATTTTTGAAGCGGTCCCTCTCATAGACAAGAATTCCCTTTTTTCAGAACAACTACGGGCGTCTTAACACAAATCGCACAGGAATATCTACCGGCAGGGGAACAGGAACCCCCATCCGCCGCGCGGGTTCAAACTCCCATGTCGCAACCGCCTTCATGGCGGCCCGATCCAAAACCGAGTGCCCCGAGGACTCCTTTACATTGAGTCCGACCACCGTGCCATCAACCGCTACCATCACAGAGAGGAGGACCTCTCCCTCATATCCCCTCCTGCGGGCAATCTCCGGATACTGAGGAGGTGGGTTGCTTTTATAGCAGGGTATGGCGGGTTCTGTCACTATTTTTCCAGGCCGCTTCCCCGTATCCTGCCCTGCCTGGGGGGGTGGCGAAGGGTCCGATATCCGGGCGGGCACACCCCTCGGAGAGGCATCAGCCTTCTCTCTTTCTTTCACCGGAACATCGGCACTCTTCTCTAACGCGGCCTCTTTCCGGTCGTATACCTTCCTGTCCTTCTCCTTCTTTGTCTCATGAGCCACAACCTCGGATATCTCCGGGGTTCTTTTATGTTCAGAAATAATGGATAGTGCAAGGGGTTTATCCTCGGAGGGGAAGTACGGTTGAGACGCGGGCATGCGCACAAAGGCGACGCCGCAGTGGAGAAGAACAGCAAGGACAGCCGCAATGATAAGATGTCTTCCCGGCATTATTGACGGTCCCGCACAACGTCTTCTGATATGGTATCCACCCCCCGGTTGCCCGACTCCGTCTTCAGTGACAGCCCGGAGATGCCGGCCCTTTTCACCGCGTCTATGACCAACATGATCGACTCGTACGAGGCGTCCCGATCACCTGAGACGATCATCCGTGTCCCCGGCGATTCCCGTTGAAGAAGGGCAAGGCGCGAATGGAGGGCTCGGAGATCCAT
>CAYXUH010000072.1:0-9637 GCA_964468685.1 uncultured Syntrophaceae bacterium
ACACTATTGTGCTATCAGGATTTCTTGGTGTGGGAATAATTATTATGCCTGAGATGATAAAAACGAAGTTTCCATGACCGGTTGAAGAACCAACAGCTTCTGGAATTGTTGGTAGCGTCTACGTGGCATTCGGATTATTGTCTATATTGGGCCTGCGGTCTCCTCTCAAATTTGTGCCTGTTCTTTTGATGCAACTTTGCTACAAGTTAGTATGATTCATCGGTGTTCTTATACCCCTTTTGGTTACAGCACATTTCCCAAGTTATGCAATATCAATGGTGATATGAAGTTCCCCCGAAATGATGGACACACCGAAAAGTTAGAGATAAAGAAAGAAGGACTTGGAGGTGTGCAGTGGAGAACAAGAGAGAGCGAAGGAGTTTTGACAAAGAATTCAAGAAAGAAGTGGCCTGTTTAGTTACAGAGGGAGGCCGACAGGTTTCAGAAGTAGCACGGGATTTAGATATCCATCCGAATGTAATACATCGCTGGAAACGCGAATACCTGGAAGACATTGAAGATGCATTCCCAGGCAAAGGATACATGAAGCCCGAAGCAGAGGAGACGCGAAAGTTAAAGAAGCGGTTGGCCGATGTAACGGAGGAGCGAGACATATTAAAAAAAGCGTTGGCCATCTTTTCAAAACACCCTCGATGAAATATCAGTTCATTGACAAATACCGCTCCGTATGTCGAGTGGAGAAGATGTGCCGGATATTGAATATAGGCCGGAGTCCCGACGAGTCGGGATTACACGTGGAAGAATCGTAGTAAGAGTATGAGAACCAAGGCGAATGAGCGTCTTATGTTAGAGATCAAAGTGATCCATGAGAAGAGTCGCAAGACCTATGGCAGCCCCAGGGTTACTGCCCAATTGCATGCAAGTGGTATCAGATGCGGCAGGAACCGTGTTGCCCGTCTTATGTGTGAGGACGGGATAATGGCAAAGACAAAGCGAAGATTTAAGATTACCACTGATTCAAGGCACAATTTACCGGTAGCCGAGAACCTTCTCAAACAGGACTTTACCGCGGATGCTCCCAACAAAACATGGACGGGGGATATAACGTATATTTGGACAAAGCAGGGCTGGATGTACCTTGCTGTAGTACTGGATCTTTTCAATCGTGAGATCGTAGGTTGGTCCATGAGGAAAAGGATAACAAAAGATATAGTGATAGAATCCCTAGCAATGGCCATCAAACGTAAGAGGCCGCACAAAGGATTGATGTTTCATTCAGACCGTGGGAGCCAGTATGCCAGCCATGAATTCAGAAAGCTCCTGGACAAGCATAATTTTATTCAGAGCATGAGTGGTAAAGGGAATTGTTACGAGCGCGAAGCCTGCCCTTGGGGTATAATGCTGTTACGGAAAGCCTCTTCCATACATTAAAGACAGAACTCGTGTACTTTGAAAAATACAGGACTCGGTCAGAAGCTCGTCAGAGCATCTTCGAATACATTGAGATGTTTTACAATAGGATCAGGAGACATTCATATTTGGGATATGTTTCTCCTGTTGACTTCGGCACTCCTGAATCTTCTCAGCCAACCCATTCCTTATACCATTCTACAAATTTTCTTATTCCTTCTTCTATCGGTGTCGCGGGCTTGAACCCCACATCTTTGATAAGATCATCCACGTCGGCGAATGTCGCGGGCACGTCTCCCGGCTGGATGGGGAGGAGATTCTTTTCCGCCTTCATCCCGAGGGTGTCTTCAATGGCCTCGATAAACCGCATCAGTTCGACGGGGTTATTGTTTCCGATGTTGTATATCTTATAGGACGCGAAGCTCGTCCCCGGGTCCGGGCTATCGCCGCTCCAGTTCGTATTCGGTTCCGGTATCAGTTCCATCACCCTGACAATGCCTTCTATGATATCGTCTATATAGGTAAAGTCTCTCTTCATTGCCCCCCTGTTGTACACATCTATCGGCCTGCCGTGCAGAATGGCATCAGTAAAGAGGAAGAGGGCCATGTCGGGTCTACCCCACGGGCCATATACCGTGAAGAACCGCAGGCCCGTGCAGGGAATCTGGTAGAGGGCGGAGTAGGCGTGCGCCATGAGTTCATTCGCCTTTTTCGTGGCGGCGTAGAGACTCACCGGATGATCGACGTTGTGATGTACCGAAAAGGGCATCAGTGTATTCGCGCCGTAGACGGAACTGGACGATGCGAATACGAGGTGTCCGACCTTCCCGTGGCGGCACCCTTCGAGGACATTCATGAACCCCATCAGGTTGCTCTCCACATACGCGTGCGGATTTTCGAGGCTGTAGCGCACACCCGCCTGAGCGGCCAGATGGACAACTCTGTCAAATTCATAATCGGCAAAGAGCTGTTTCATCCCCTCTCTGTCTGCCAGGTCCAGGCGGACAAACCGAAAATTGTCGAACGCCTTCAGCCGTTCAAGACGTGCCTCTTTCAACCGGACATCGTAGTAATTGTTCAAGTTGTCAAGACCGACAACCATGTACCCGTCGGCAAGGAGACGCATGGATAGATGAAAGCCTATGAACCCCGCCGCGCCCGTGACAAGAATACTGTTCTTAAATTTTTCATTTTGCATTGGAAACCGCCCGTGTGGATTGAATTGTGGGACACCCCTTGATAAGCTAATGTTCTTAGATTGTTATTACTACGGCAATTAAACATATCAAATATCATGCCGGACCCCGATCCGGCATCCAGGCCAATTCTGGATTCCGGCTTTCGCCGGAATGACGGCTTTGACATATATTGTTGCCAGAGTAATAACTTATTACAATAGTGACTGTCTTTACAAGTACGGAAGGCAGAAAATTGGCAGAAAAGTGAATTTCTCCATCGCATTATCAAAGGCATTGAACGTCCCAAGAGGTGGGGGATATAGTCCTCAAAGGATTTACCATTGATCCATAACGGCAATTCATCTATACCTGTTCATATTAATCCGTTGAGGAGCTCTGATGGTGAAAAGATCTTTTCTGGTGATGATAGCTTCCCTTCTTTTTCTCGCAGCGCCCCCGGTTCAGGCGTATGAGGCCCATGTCGAAGAGGTCATCAATGCCCCCACCGTGACCTGTAAAAAGCCCTTCAGCATCGACGTTACGTTAGATACCTGGAACAAGGCTCTGGATAATCCCTGTCTCATGGGGCAGCTCTGGGCGATATACGAATTCAAGCCGCCTTACAGGGTGACCAGGACTGATGCAGGCATCCATGTCTCTGATCCGTTGGGAATTACCGGGGATATCCGGCAGGTCGACCCATCAGACCATTCCAGAACCTTTTACGGAGCGGGAAGCTTCGATCACTGGGCGGTGCCTTCTTTTTTTACCGCCAGTGGCGTCGTTATCTTTGAATACAACACCGACAGGGAGAAACTCTCGGGAGAGGTGACTATCTTTATGCGGGGGGATAATGGCATCTCACGCTTCGTCATGAATATCTTTTCCGGCATCCTCACCCGTCGCATCAACAATCGCATCGAAAGTCAACTGGAAAATATAAAGATGATCATTCAGGATATCGTCAACGATCCCCAGAAGATCAGAGTCGCCCTGACCAGCCAGGTGCTGAGCAATTTTGACAGGGTGTTTCCAGCGGCGAAGATCAAACCGTTGGAAGATCAGAAGATACTCCCTGATCTTCAATTCCGGATGGACAGGTAGATTGAACGCAAATAAACCCGGCGGCCATCACATCGAAGCGGCACCGACAACCTCCCAAATGGATTCAGGGTGCTGTATCAAGATCTCCTTCTGCGCCCTGGGAAGGCGCTTGATTCTGTGTTCCAACCTCAACGCCGCCCCCCGGTCGGGGACACCGACTGTAAACACAAGCTGAAGCGGTCCCCTTCCCTTCACGTACCGCGCGGCCTTGGGGCCTGAGGCCTGATGCTCAGAAAAACGGCGGTCCACATCAGTGGTTATCCCCGTGTAGAGGCTCCCGTCCCCGCATCTGATCATATAGACATACCAGTTTGTCATACGATTCTGACCCGAATATGGAAAGTCCGACTCGCAGGGTTTTATAGCGGCTCTTCTAGCGCTGCGTTATCGGTGTCGTCGTGAGATGAAACCCGCCGTCAAGGATCAGGGTCTCTCCGGTAACCAGGGGGGCACCTGCAACAAAATAGAGGATAGCCTGCGCCACCGTGTCGGGCGTCGCCGTCATCTTAAGCGGCGTTGTCTCTTCCAGATATTGTTTCGTTGCTTCATACTTTTCGTCCCCCATCCCCTGCCGAAGCCAGTCTCCCTGAATAAATCCGGGGCAGACGGCATTCATGCGGATCTCGGGGCCGAGGACACGGGCAAGCGACAGTGTCATCGTGATCAAAGCACCCTTCGAGGCGGCATAGGCGACAGAACTCCCGATCCCGGTCACTCCGGCAATGGAGGCCACATTGACAATCGAACCGCTCCCGGCCTTCTTCATGTGCGGCACCACGGCCCGTACCATCTGGTAAACACCCACCACATTGATCCCATATATATGGAGAAAGTCCTCCCCGCTCAATCCTTCAAGATCGTCGTGCGCGCAGAATTTGGTGGTGCCGGCGTTGTTGACCAGGGCATCGATTCGTCCCCACTTTTCCATCGTCTCCGACGCCATCCTGCGGCAGTCTTCATCCCGCGCGACATCGGCCCTGCACAGAAGCGTATCTGCTCCGAGCGCCGTGCAGGTCTCCGCGGCCTCTCTGGCCTGCCCCTCGCTCTTTGAATAGTTGATAACAACATTGTAGCCCTTTTCCGCGAGCATCCGGGCAGTCGCGGCTCCGACGCCCCGTGCCGAACCCGTCACAACGGCAACACCCTTTGAAGCATCCCTCATCTCGTCCCTTTCTCGTGTCCGCTGGTTTTCCCTTCTCCCACAATCATACGGCTAGAACGTGTGTAGAGGTTATTTCAGCCAGAAGGCGATCTTTATTCCCGGTGATACGGGTCCGTATGACCAGTACGTTCTGTCCCTTTCGTACGAATCGAGCTTCAGCGCGAATTGTCCCGTCTCGTTGATTACTGAGCAACGCTGTATGAAGATTAACCGCCAGGGGGAATCCCTTTCCGTCAGGACCGATTTCCCGTTTTCCTATCGCAAGGACTGATGCCGTTACGTCCGCCAGCCAGATCAGTGCGCCGGCCTGCACGGTACCGAAAGGGTTACATACCCCTTTCGTTACAGGCATACTGCTGACAACATAATCCTCATGCCTTTCTTCAATAACAAAATCAATCGTCCCGCTCCGGCTTGAAGAATTGATATGATCCTGAATATTCATCACGTAGTTCCTTTTCGCTCCCATGGAACATACAGCCGCGGCATTAATTATCCACCCATTTTCTTTGCCGCCTTATACGGTAAGCTGCAACCGGGATTTAATGGTCTTTGATGTCGAAAAAAGGGATCTCCGCTCAGGGTATCTCTATCGAGGCTCTGCCGGGGCCACCGCGGCAAGAGGCTTACCCTCCCGGTCCTGGACACCCAGAATCTTCAGGAATCGAGCAGTAACCGTTTGGGCAACCTGCGCCCGCTCTTCCGGTTTTAACCCTTTAAGGGCGATCTTTCCGCCGGCTGCCTTCTCGTGCCCGCCACCGGTACCGAGCCCCTTAACAAACCGGAGGGTTATAGTGCCGGCCATCGATCCGCGACGGGAGGTCCGGACCGACAGCAGGAGATAATCCTTGTATTCCCCCATGCAGAGGGTCCAGCGAATATTCTCCATTCTCAGGAGAAAATCGGCCATCTCGGCGGTTACGTCAGGTGTATTCAGGCTTCCCATGTGTGAGATCATCACGTCACCGTACTGGACCGAATGGGAAATCGCGTCGGCAAACTTCAGGTAATAGGATTTCGGGACGCTCGGATTTTCTATTCCCGCCAGGGTCCGGGGGGCGATCTTGGGGAAGAGGTAGTTGAAGGCATCCAGATCAGCCTTCACAAAGGAACGGCTGAGACCGTTTGTATCGGTTTTCAACCCGTAATAGAGCGCGGTGGCAAGCTTGCGATCTATCGCCAGATCAAGTTCCTGAAGATATTCAGTCAGGATTGTTGAGGAGCTGCCGTAACGGGGCCGGACATCATAGAACGGGCACCGCGTGGTGTCTCTCCTCATGGGGTGGTGATCAATGACGATAGTGGGTAATATCTCCCGGGGGATGGCATTGTTCCCGGTGTGGGGCTGGCTGTCGACAAGCGCGATGAGTGAAAAGTCGTTAAAATTAAGTTTGTTCGTGCGTATCATATCGATCTTCAGACGTCGAACGAGCTGGCGGTTTTCGGCCCGGCCGATAGTACCGTCATACCCGATGACCGCCTTACGCCGGAGCGTGTGAGCTACGATGTATTTTAGCGCGGCGGCCGATGCAATTGTATCGGGATCGGGATTATTATGACACATGATCAGAATATCCCTCTTCTGTCCTATCAGAGAGAGCATCGTCTCCGCGGGGCGGTCCGGGGTATGTCCTTCGGAGGGCATCATGAATAAACACCTTTTGCACCGTAATTTCCGGGATGAACCCCGGACCAAATTCTGAGCACAACAACACTGCCGCAGCAAGCCACGAATCTGTTGTTCCTCCTAACACGATACCAACACCAATTTCAAGGTGCATGGGAGAAAGATATTGCCAAAGATTGCCGTATTGTATTAGACTTACACAAAATAAGCATCTATCCGGGACACCGTATCCGTCATGGCTGCCGGATACACCAACCAGGGGCCTCCCCTCCCGCGTCAGGCTTTTGAAAACAGGGTGCCATGGGAAATCATCTCTTCCAACTAGTTAATACGATACGAATTTCCGATCTTCTGGATATCGCGATTATCACCATATTCTCATACATCGTCCTGGTGTGGTTCAAGAAAACGGCATCTCGATTCGTACTGATCGGGATCTTCATCCTTGCTGTGATATATGCCATCGCCCGGATTTTTCATCTGTACATCACCGAATACGTCCTCCAGGGATTCTTCGCCATCCTGGTCATCGCCATGATCGTTATATTCCAGGAAGACCTCCGCAGATTCTTCGAGCGTCTCGCCACATGGAGATTCACCCGAAAAGGTTCTCTCGACGCATCGCTACACGATGATGCCGAAATCATCAATCGCGCGGTTGCCCGAATCGCAAAGAACCGCCGCGGAGCACTCCTTGTCCTCAAAGGCGATGACTTTCTGGAGCGCCACCTCAAAGGAGGTTTTGATCTCAAAGGAATCCTGAGTGAGGCCATCCTTGAGAGTATCTTCGATATCCATTCAATAGGACATGACGGCGCGGCTGTCATTGAAGGGGGGAGGATTGCCCGGTTCGGCTGCCACCTGCCCCTCTCGGTAAACCCATCGAAATTAGGCAATCTTGGCCTGCGGCACACGGCCGCGCTTGGCCTGTCGGAGCGGTGCGATGCCCTCTGCATCGTCGTTTCGGAAGAGCGCGGGACCGTTTCCATCGCACGGGAGGGGACACTCAAAAGGCTTCATAACCCGGGGGATCTGCTCTCTATCCTTGAGCAGTTTTACCGTGGGGGAGACCCTGGAAAAGAGAGCGGGGGATGGTTGCGGTGGATCGGCGAAAACTGGGGGGAGAAGGCCGTCGCGATCCTGCTCGCCTGCGGCCTGTGGCTCGCCTTCGGATATCAGACCGAGAGTATCAGACGCGACTACGTGAGACCCATCGTGTCTCGGAACCTTCCAGCAGACTGGATCATCGAGGGACAAAAGCCGAAAGAAACAACGGTAACCTTCGTGGGCTCGAAACAGGCATTTGGTCTCCTCAACGAAGATTCATTGAGTGTTACGCTGGATATGACCGGGGTCAAAGAAGGGCGGCAGGAGCTGCCGATAGGAAACAATAATATTCAGTACCCTTCCAACGTGAAGGTTGTCGGCATCAACCCAAATAAAATACGATTCGTCGCGCATATGCTTACCCATTTTGAGGCGCCCATTGACGTCAAGCTCTCCGGGGCCCTTCCCAAAGGGCTGATCCTCCGGAAAGTCACCGTTTCTCCCGCCTCGGTCCAGCTCAAGGCGCCTAAAAAAGATATTAAGAATATCAAGATTACAACGGAGCTGATCAACCTCCGGGAAATAACCGCCACAACAAAGCTGGAGCCGCAACTCACAGTCCCCCCGAAGGCCCAGTTTGTCGAAGGGGAACCGCCCTCGGTAGAGGTAACCATAGAGGTAGGACCATCAAAGTAGAGGAGAAAAGGGGACAGGCTACTTTTTTACCGTAAGTAAAGCCAGCGTGTAACGAAGGTGCCCTAAAAAAGTAGCCTGTCCCCTTTTCCTTTTAATGTTATGGAGATACGAATTATTTCCACTGAATCGCTAGGCACGCGTGGCATGTGCGCTATGGTCAAGACGAAGCACCGCCGGATTCTCATCGATCCGGGGATCGCTCTCGGCTGGCTGCGGCAAGGCTTGCTCCCGCATCCCTGCCAGATTGAGCGGGGAGCGGAGATTCGGGAGCGTATTGTCCAGGCCTATTCGGAGGCGACGGACATCGTCTTCAGTCACTACCACGGCGACCACATCCCTCTCGCCAAGGCAAACCCTTACCAACTCTCACTTCAATCAGTAACGATACAACTCAAAACTATCCGGCTCTGGGGACTGAACCCCGAACACGTGAGTCCGGTCATGCGCTCCCGGGCGAAGGCCATCGAGACGGCCGTTGATTCTGAAATTAATGTGGCGGAGGGACTGAGTGATGCCGAACTTCGTTTCTCAGAAGCAATGCCACACGGGACAGACGGTTCGGAATCAAACAAGGTGATGATGACCCGCATCGAAGAAGACGGCCATGTCTTTGTCCACGCCTCGGACATACAACTCACCGAAACCGACCCGGTTGAACGGATTATCGACTGGCATCCGGATGAGGTATTCGTCTCAGGACCGCCGCTCTACCTTCAAAGAATCTCACCCAGCGCCCGCACCAAAGCGGGGAAACACGCCCTCGCGCTTGCGGAAAAGGTGCCGATCTTAATTATCGACCACCACCTCCTGCGATCACGGGAGGGCGTGGCGTGGCTGGATAAAATTCAGCAGAAGGCGAAGAACCGCGTCATCTGTGCCGCCGATTACCATGACAAGAAACGACGATTCCTGGAGGCCGACAGGAAACACCTCTACAACGAGATTCCTGTCCCCGACGGGTGGCACGAAGCCTATGAACAGCGGTGGAACAGAATCCGTCCAGGCGAGTAAAAATATGACGGAATTACTGTGCGATAGCAGTCATTTACCCAGCTCAGCCAGCGAACACTTTTTCTGCTGTGATCTTTTTTTTAAAAAGATTGACGCTTCCGTAAAAAGTAAAATTCGACGAATATGTCATTTCGACCCCCTTCTACTGTCATTTCGACTGAAGGGAGAAATCTTATCTTTTCAGCATGTTACGGTTTAAAGATTTCTCGTCCCGACTGGTCGGGATGACAGGCTGAGGAGATTTCCAAGTAACTTACATTTAAAAAAGTAGATGAACACTTTTTTACGTTTGTCATTTCGAGGAGTGAAACGACGAGAAATCTAAGATTTCTCATCCCGATAGATCGGGATTCGAAATGACAAATTAATATAAGTTACTTCCAATTATAATGCCGCAAAGTGGCATAGTGGGGCTTTTTACGAAACCATCAAGATTGATGC
>CAYXUH010000073.1:0-9543 GCA_964468685.1 uncultured Syntrophaceae bacterium
ATTTAATTGTCAGCTACCTTCATCATCTCTATAAAGGAACGTTTTGTATAATGATGACTGTTTACGTGTACGCAGGGTTTTTCATGCCACAAGATGCTAACATATTGATATTAGAAATATTATTATCTTCAGTTCTGATTCAGAACCGTTCTCAAACAGACACGAGAGGGCTTGGATGACAACGCCGGTTCAACAGAAGATTCGAGAACGGCGCTGATCTCAATTGCCAATCCCGATGATCGGGAATGGCTGGAGCGAGAGGCCCATGCCCACGACCTTCTGGCTCCTCACTTCCCCGTTTCGATGAAACCGGAAGAAGGCGGGGGCCGCCGGTATCCGCCCTACCGCGATCGAAGAAACTACAAGGTTCCATCCAACAGCGCCATCCGGGGGTACGACTGGGATCCCATCCAGTCCGGCAAATAGACAGGGAGGCGGCAGAAACCGGGTGTGTCGGGTCTTGTGTCTCCTGAAATATCTGTGGTATAGGCCTTCCAGTTGATGGGGAAAGAGGAGGGAACTGTGGCGCTGCAGGCAAAGATAGGAACGATGTTCAAACCCCGATCGGTGGCGATTATCGGGGCATCACGAACCATCGGCAAGTGGGGTTTTACCTTCACGCTCCACCTGATCAGAGGCGGCTACCGGGGGGACATATACCCGATCAATCCTGCCGGCGGGGAGATCATGGGTCTGAAGATCCATCGAAACCTGGGGGAGATACCCAGCCCCGTCGATCTTGCATTCATACTCCTCCCCCCCGAAAAGGTTGCCGACACAATCACCGAATGCGGGGCCCTCGGCATCCCCGCCTGCGTGGTTATTACCGCCGGATTTGCCGAACTCGGAAAACAGGGAAAGGCGCTCGAAGCCGATATCGTCGCGGCCGCCCGGAGCGCGAATGTCGCCATGATAGGCCCCAACTGCGCCGGAATCATCAGCACGGAACCTGCGAGCCTGTACTGCATGATGCAACCCGTCTTCCCCCCCTCCGGCCACATTGCCGTCGTATCGCAGAGCGGCAACATCGCCGGTTCGATGCAGTTCATGCTCTGGAAGCAGGATATCGGCGTCAGCCGCTGCGTCAGCGTGGGCAACCAGGCCCTCGTGAAGACCGAGGACATCCTGGAGTTCCTGATCGACGATGACCGCACCCGGGTCGTTGTCGCCTACATCGAGGGGGTCGATGACGGAGACCGTTTCATGGATGTGGCCAGGCGGCTGACCGGAAAGAAACCGCTTATCGTCATCAAGGGGGGGACATCGGACCGGGGCGTCAGTGCGGCGAGATCCCATACCGGCGCCATCGCCGGATCCGACACCGTATTCGATGCCATGTGCCGTCAGTGCGGAATCATTCGCGTCGCCGATGTGGAGGACCTCATCGACACGGCGGTGGCATTCCTCTCCCAGCCGATCCCCCGGGGGGACCGCGTGGGAATCGTGGCAAACGGGGGAGGATGGGCAGTCCTTACCGCCGACGCCTGCATGGAGGCGGGGCTGAACGTGGCGCCCCTCCCCGAGGAGACGCTGCGCCGCCTCGATGAGCGGCTGCCGGCCTGGTGGAATCGGCAGAACCCGGTCGATATGGTGGCCGGGATGAGCCGGGGTGCCTTCTTCAAGGCGGTCGAGATCATGGCTCAGTGCGATGAGATCGACGGCGTTATCACCCTCGGGTTCGGATACGGACAGGCGAACGTGGCGGCCATTGAATCGGCCCCTGATAAAGATACGCTGGATTACGTCTCCTACATCGAGGCAACCCGCAACTCCGACCTTCGGGGCATGCAGTTCCTTCTGGATACCATCGCCACCTATCGGAAACCGATCCTCCTCGCCTCGGAATACATCGTCGGGGCCGACCGGGACTGCAACGAGGCGGTCCTGGAACTGCGCAGGAAGAATGTTCTCATTTATCCGTCATCGCGCCGCCCCGCGCAGGTCATGGCGCGGCTGGTCCGCTACGGCCGGTATCGCCGGAAGACAGATTCCTGATATTCATACACAGCGCCCTCTCCCTGCAAGGAAGACATTCCTCTTTTTCCCGCATTTCACGTTGACCGATATCCTCCCGGGTATTATAATGGTAACCAATCAGTAATACAGAAAAAGACACCGGTTGAGTGAGGTCATCCTTTATGATTCCCGTAGATACCGTGCTTGTCCTGATCATTGTCGCCATCGCCGCTCTTCTTTTTGTAACCGAAAAACTGCGGGTCGATGTCACCGCCCTCTGCGTCCTGGTGGCGCTCCTCCTCTTGCAGCTCATCAAACCAGAGCAGGCCCTGTACGGGTTCGCGAACACGGCCACGGCCATCGTTGCCGCCATGTTTGTCCTGAGCGCGGGACTGGTTCGTACCGGTCTCGTCGAATGGCTGGCCCGGCATCTTGATCGATTCGCCGGCAAAGGGGAACGGCGGCTGATCGTTGTCCTCTGCGTACTCGCGGCGACGATCTCCGCCTTCATGATCAACACGGCGACAGTCGCCATACTGATCCCCGTAACGGTCATCCTCGCAAAGACCCGCAATATTTCCCCATCGCGCGTCCTGATCCCCCTCTCCTTCGCGAGCCAGTTCGGGGGCGTCTGTACGCTGATCGGTACATCCACCAACATCCTGGTCAATTCGATGGCCGTCTCCGGCGGCCTGAAGCCCTTTCACCTCTTTGAATTCGCGCCGATGGGGATTGTTCTGGCCATCGTCGGCATTATCTATCTGACCTTCGCTTCACGGATACTGATACCGAAGCGGGAGGGGGCGGATGATCAGATCGACAAGTACCGGCTCTCCGACTACCTCTCGGAGATGAAGGTCACCGAAGGGTCTCCCCTGGAAGGCAAGCGGTGGAGCGAGATCGACAGCAAGGACCGTCATAATATCGATCTGATAAAGATCATCCGCAACCGTAAGGCCACCTGGCGGGCGTCGGCCACCAAGATCAGGGAGAATGATTTCCTCCTGCTCCACGGGAATGCCGGTGACCTGATCAGGCTGAAAAACAACTACCGGCTCGAGACAAAGGCGGATGCGGTGATTCACGACGATCAGCTCCAGTCCGACAAGATCGAACTGATCGAGGCACTGGTGCCCCCACGGTCACGACTGATCGGGCGAACCCTTCGGGGGGCCGAATACATAGAGCGCTTTGGGTGCGTGGCCTTGGCCGTACAGCGGCGCGGGAAGGTTCTCCGGGACCGGCTTGCCGACATCAGTTTTGACGACGGGGACACGCTCCTCCTGCAGTGCCAGAGAGACTCGGTGCGACGCATTGTTCAGTCTACCGATCTGATTATTACCAACGAGCTGACAGACCTCCACCTGCGCAAGGACCGGGCCTTCACGGCGCTGGCAATCTTCGTCTCGATGGTTCTTCTCGTCGTTTTCAATGTCCTGCCTCTCCTCGTCGCCGCCCTGAGCGGGGCCGTCGCCATGGTCCTCGGCCGCTGCATCACCATCGAAGAGGCGTACAAGGCGATCGACTGGAAGATCATCTTCCTTCTGGGGGGCATCATCCCCCTGGGGCTCGCCCTGGAACAGACAGGAACCGCCGCGTGGCTTGCCGGGACGATCATGAAACCGCTGATTGCGATGGGTCCGCTTGCGGTTCTAACCTGTCTCTACTTTATTACCGCCGTACTGACCGCAATCATGTCGAACAACGCGTCGGCCATTCTCCTGGTGCCTATCGCGTTTTCCGTCGCGGAACTGATGGGGGTAAGCACCCGGCCGTTCCTGATGGCTATCACCTTCGCCGCATCGACCAGCTTCGCGACCCCGATCGGCTATCAGACCAATACCATGGTTTACGCGCCCGGGGGGTATCGCTTTTCCGATTACGCCCGCATCGGCCTGCCATTGAATATCATCTTCTGGATTGTAACGGTTCTGCTGGCACCGATCCTGTGGCCTTTCTAGAGAGAACGGACGACACATCACCGTTTTCATAGGAGATACAGCATGACCATGCAGATGGCCCTCGTTTTTCTGATCCTCGGTGTGACGGTGGTGCTCTTCGTCACCGATACGCTGCGGGTGGATATCGTGGCCCTCCTGGTGATGGTCACCCTACCCTGGCTGGGGCTTGTAAAGCCGGCGGAGGCATTCTCGGGACTCGCTAGCAACGCCGTTGTGGCGATAATCGCCGTCATGATCCTGGGGTATGGCGTTGACCGTTCAGGCGCCATCAACCGGCTCATACAAACCATCGTCTCGGCCGCGCGCTCCGATGAAAAGCGGCTGATCGGCCTGGTCACCGTAACCGTGGGTCTGATCTCCGCCTTCATGCAGAATGTCGGCGCCGCCGCCCTCTTCCTCCCCGCCATGCTGAGAATCTCCAAAAGCACGGGGATGCCGGCGTCACGCCTCCTGATGCCCATGGGGTTCGCGGTCATCCTGGGGGGCAACCTGAGTATGGTCGGGTCGACACCCCTTCTTATCCTGAACGATCTGCTGCGGCAGGGCGGATACCACTCATTCGGCCTCTTCAGTGTCACCCCTGTGGGAATCATTCTCCTCGCGGCCGGCGTGACCTATTTCCTCCTTTTCGGCAGCCAGATCCTCCCCGGCCTCAAGGAGAGGGCTAAAAAACCGATCAGCAGGCAGATGAAGCTGATCGAGACATGGCACCTTCCCACAACCATCTACCACTGCGCCATCCCGGCAAAGAGTCCCCTAGCGGGAAAAACCAGGGGCGAGATCCGGATGCGGGCGCAGTACCGGCTGAACCTGCTCGCCCTCGCACAGGGGGACGATGTCCTCTATGCCCCCTGGCGGCATACCCCCTTCGCCGCGGGACAACGGCTGGCAATACTGGGCGACCGGAAAGACCTCAACCGGTTTGTCACCGACTATGGCCTGATGTACCGGGAAGATACAACGCCCTTTGAAGACCTGGAAACGGCGGGGCATGCCGGCTTTGCTGAACTAGTCATACCAGTCAGAGCGCCCCTTATCGGAAAAACACTGCGCGAGATAGTCCTCCGCAAGACCTACGGCGTGGAGCCGATCATGCTCCTCAGCGGTGAACGCGAGGAGCGGGAAAATTTCTCGGATGAGCCGCTCCAGCCGGGAACCGCCCTGATCGTTCACGGCCGATGGCAGCAAATCAAGGCCATGGCTGACAACACCAATTTCGTCCTCGTCACCCCTGTCGAGGCCACGGAGGCGGCGCCGAAGCCGCGCCCGATTACCGCACTGGTCTGTTTTGCCGGGGCCATTATCCTCGCCCTCTCCGGCCTTCCGATCGCGCTTGGTCTCCTGACGGGGGCCCTGGCGATGATCCTCCTCCGGATCGTACCGATCGATGAGGCCTACCGTGCCGTCGACTGGCGAACGGTTTTTCTCCTGGCGGGCCTGATCCCCCTCGGCATCGCCATGGATCATACCGGCGCGGCCCGGTACGTGGCCATCCAGATCATGCAGTTACTGGAAGGGGGACACACTATTTCTATCCTCTTCGCCCTCGGCCTCATTGCCACCCTTCTTTCACTCGTCATATCGAATGTCGCCGCCACGGTCCTCCTGGTCCCTCTGGCGTTGGTCATGGCGGATATAACCGGTATCAACCCCCGCGGGCTGGCACTGCTGGTCGCCATCTGCGCCTCAAACTCCTTTCTCCTCCCGACGCACCAGGTCAACGCCCTTTTGATGTCCCCCGGGGGATACAGAACGGCAGATTTCATGCGGGCGGGTGGTCCAATGACGATCATCTACCTGACCATATCGGTGTTCTTCGTTTATGTATTGTATGTCTGATGGCAGACACTTTCACAAGGAACGGGCTACACCATTACCTGAAAGGAGGGGAGGAAAGAATCATGGCACTGATAACCATTACAACAGGGGTCGGCTGTGGCGGCCCGGAAATCGCGCGCCACGTGGCCGACGGGTTGAAAACACCGCTGTATGACGATGAAAAACTCCGGGAGGAATCCATCGCAATGGGCCTTTCTTCGAAGGATCTGAAGAGCCTCGACGAAAAAGCTCCGGGCTTTTTCACCCGCGTCCTTGAGCTTAAGCCCCAGTCGTACCTTGAACTCCTCGAAGCGGTCGTCTATGAAGTCGCCCGCCGGGGCGAAGGTATCATCATCGGGCATGGCGCGCAGTTTCTCCTTCGCGACTTCGGATGCGCCCTCCACGTCCGCCTTTACTCATCGGAAGAGATTCGTCTCGAAACACTGCTCGCCTCCCACAAAATCAGCCGGGATGCCGCTGGAAAAACCATCCGTGCGGACGATAGCGGCAAGAGGGGATTCATGCACTATGCCTTCGACATGGACTGGGATGACCCGGCGCTCTATGATCTGATCATCAACAAGGACAAACTTGGCATCGAGATCGCTGGCGACCTGCTGATCTCCGTTGCCCGGTCCGAGATCATCGACACCTGCAGTCTCCAGGCACTGGAGACGATGGAACGGTTCGGTCTGAAAAAGCTGGTCGAAACGTCGGTCAAGAAGACAGTTCTCATCCCGAAAAATATTCACGTTGAGGTTCCCGAAACGGGCGTCGTCGTCCTCACCGGCCTCATCAACCCCCTGGAATCGAAGGAAGTCCTGCTCGCTGCGGTCAAGGCCGTCCCCGGCGTCACTGATATTCGGGAAGAACTGACACCCGAGAAGCTGCACGACATATAGGCCCATGGGGCATTACGCACGGGATGTTTTCATGTAATCCCGGCACGCAATCTGCTGCTTCGGCGCGCCCGGGAAAACCCGGGAAAACCCGGGAAAATCACGTAGTGTGCTCCCCCTCATTTTCTTGCTTGATTAAGACAATCAAACCTGTCAAAACCATTTTCCGAAGGACAGGTGCCCGTCTGTCATCCGGGGCAACCCCGGCTGAGTAACCGATATAGAACAGGAGGAAAGGAACAAACGATGGCGAAGGTTGAATACGAGATGGATGAACGCGTGGCAGTGGTGACGATGAACAGCGGTGAAAACCGGTTTAATTTCCCCTTTTTGAAGGCGTTCATGGAGACACTGGATGAGATAGAGCAGAAGACCGATGCGAACGCACTCGTCGTGAAGTCCTCAGACACAAAGATCTGGTCCAACGGCATAGATCTGGACTGGCTCCTCCCGGCCCTTGAAAAGGAAGGCCCGGAGGCGATGGACCGATTCCGGCCGGAGATGTACGGCCTTATGAGGCGTATCCTCACCTACCCGATGCCGACCATCGCGGCCATCAACGGACATGCCTTTGCCGGGGGCGCCTTTCTGGCATTCGCCCACGATTTTCGATTCATGCGCTCGGACAAGGGATGGATCTGCCTCCCCGAAGTGAATATCAACATGACCCTGGGCCCGGTCTTCTCCGCCATTGCCCGGCGGGCGGTCCCTCAATACAAATTTGAGGAGATGCAGTACACCGGCAAACGCCTCACCGCCCAGGAATGCGAGGAGCACCATATCATCATGAAGGCCTGCCCCCCTGACGATCTCATGACCGAAGCTCTCGCCTTTGCCCGGTCACTGAACAAGGACGGGAATCTGATCGGTAGGATGAAGGTGGAAACCCACCAGAAGATCCTAGAAGTGATTGATGCAGACATAGCGTCTACGTCGCGGTAATTGAAGAAAGACATCCAGTGAGGAGAGTTTGTATGGCTGGACTGCAGGAGTACCAGGAAGCAGGGCAGATGCTCTATGAGAAACTCCACTTGGCCAGCATGCCGGTAGCTATTAAGTATATAAGGGACGTTGCCGAAATTCCAGAGACGGTCATACGCCCCTCGACCCTGGGTGAGGAGTGGAGCCTCTGCCAGGCGTTTACCTACGCCCGCCGGTGGAGTTGGAATGTGGCCATGACCGGTAACGACAATTTTTGTGTCCCCGCCACGGGATACCACGCCTGGGAGGACATTTCCGATGAGGATCTTACGGAAAGTCAGGTCCGTCAGGGCTGGCACCGGGATGAAGAAGCGGAAAAAAGGGTACAGCTCTACATCCGGGGACTCTTCGGGGACGCAATCGACCGGCGAGAGGAGTATACGGGTTTCATTGTTTCCCCCCTGCCAAAATCCATCATTGTCCCCGATACGGTTCTGATATACGGCAATGGAGAACAGATAACCCATATCATCCAGGCCATGGTTTACGATGGGCGTAATTTCCCCGCCTCCTCGAACTGGGGGTTCGCCGAGTCGTGCATCGCGGGCGGATTGATTCCATTCTTGACCCAGACCCCGCAGATAGTCATCCCCGGAACTGGAGATCGGACGTTGGCCGGTGGTTCCGACTCCGAGATCGCCATCGGCCTCCCCGGTCCCCTTGTGTTAGAGGTGATAGCGAACTTGTTCAAAACCGGCGGACGGTTAAATATGGGTATTCCCGTCAGGCCTATGCTGGCAAGGGGCATCACGAGCAAACTGACCCCGGGATTTGACTTTTTACGGAAAAAACTGGACGACGGCACACCCGTATAATACAAGCCAACCCAATCTACAAGCAAGTGGGGGAGAAAAACGAGCGGTCGGGCGGATACCCGAGGGGAAGGATACGCACTCACTACGCAGGGGTTGCCATTCGGGGACGAACCTGTTAGGAAACCACTACTATATTTTTGGGAGGAAGACCGTTATGCGCTATGAACAGATCATCTACACCGTGGAGGAGAGTATCGCCACGATTACGCTTAACCGGCCGGAGGTACTCAATGCCTGGACGCCCCTCATGATGCAAGAGGTCCTTCAGGCGCTGGATGCGGCCGACAATGACGACTCGGTCCGGGTGGTGATCGTTACCGGTGCCGGGCGGGCATACTGCGCGGGAGCGGATCTGGCCGCCGGAGGATTCAACAACCCTGACGATCCCGAGGGAACCGAACCCTTTCGAGACTCGGCGGGGCAGGTTACCCTGAAACTCTTTAATATGAAAAAGCCCGTTATCGGCGCGATCAACGGCAACGCGGTCGGTGTCGGGATTACCATGACCATGGGCATGGACATCCGAATCGCCTCCGAGGCCGCCAAAAAAATCGGGTTCGTCTTTGATCGGAGGGGAGTAGCCCCGGAGGGATGCTGCACCTACTTTCTGCCGCGGATCATCGGCATCAGCAGGGCGGCGGAGTTGATCCTCACGGGCCGTCTTTTCAATGCCCGGGAGGGGCTGGAGATCGGGCTGTTCAGCCGGGTGACTGCTCCCAAAGAACTGATGCCCACAGCAATAAAGATAGCTCGCGAGATCGCTGACAATACGTCCGCGGTATCCACCGCACTGGCACGGCAGATGCTCTGGAAGATGCTGGGGGAGCACCACCCCATGCATACCCACATAATCGAATCGAAGGCCTTCGGGTATATGCTGGCCTCCGCCGACACGAAGGAAGGAGTGGCCTCTTTTCTGGAAAAGCGTGCCCCCAAGTTCACGATGAAACCGAGCCGGGACATGCCGGCCTTTTATCCGTGGTGGGAAGAGCCGCCCTATATAAATGATTAGAATATCGGTTAGTTGAATATCACCGAAAGGAGACAACGATGGAGCAACGTCACCGCACCCTTGAAACCAACGGCATCACCATGCACATCGCCGAGCAGGGG
>CAYXUH010000074.1:0-8945 GCA_964468685.1 uncultured Syntrophaceae bacterium
CTCAGCCCCGCTACGCGGGATAAGTCCCACTAAAGGGGATAAGTGCGATAACGAAGTTGCTTGCTGCCAAAAAACGCAGAAAATAATTTCTAACTTACTAATACGAGAATGGCCAGAGCCGGAAATTGGAACGGATAATTCGCCAGACCTCGGCCAGACCGCGCGGCTCCAGGAGAATGAAGAGGACTATGGCCGACCCGAACGCGAGCTCACGCAGCGGCGCCATTGAAAGTCCTATCGCGCTGAGCATATCTGTGCTCATGAGTATATCGGTCAGCCACCGCAGCCCCTCGTTCAACCCCGTGATAAAGAGCGCACCGTATATGGCGCCGGCAATGCTCCCCAGTCCGCCTATGATAACCATCGCTATAAATTCCACGGAAAGACCCAGGTTGAAGGGCTCCGTCGTGATGCTGACCATGTAATAAGCCCACAGGGCGCCGGCAACCCCCGCGTAAAAGGAACTGATGCCAAAGGAGAGAAGTTTATAGGGGAATATCGGGATACCCATCCCCTCGGCGGCCCGGTCATTGTCGCGTATCGCAACAAACGCCCTCCCGTACCTCGTCCTCATGAGGTTGACGGCAAACAAGGTCATCGCAATCAGACAGAGATAGGCAATGTAGAAAAAGCTTCGGTCATCCCCCAGCCCAACGCCGAAGAGGGACACCTCAGGGAGGACGATTCCCATGGTTCCCCTCGTCAGCCCCTCCCAGTGAATGAGGAGGTATTCGATGATGAACTGCCCGGCAAGGGTCGCGATCGTGAGATACAGCCCCTTCAATCTCCCCGACGGCAGTCCGAAGAGCACCCCCACCAGGGCGGTGATCACCCCCGCGCAGGGAACGGCAAGGAGAAAAGGGAAGCCAGCGTCGGTGGCAAGTATGGCGGCCGCGTAGGCTCCAACACCGAAAAAGGCCCCGTGTCCCAGGGAAAGCTGACCGGTAAAACCTATCAGTATGTTCAGACCGATCGCCGCTATGGCGGTGATGGCAACCGTGTTGAGGATATAGAGGAAATAGGGCCCGCTTATATACGGAACCACCGCGAACAGGATCACGAGCCCCACTATCAGGGAAGCGCGGCCGAAATCCGTCTCGAAGATCGTCAGCTCCTGCCCGTATCGATCATTGAAATTACCACACGGGTGAAAACGTAGGTTTCTCATTAGACCCTTTCAATCTCTACCAGGCCGAAGAGGCCGTAAGGTTTTACCATCAATATGAATACCAGGACGATGTACGGAATCACGTCCCGCAGCGATGTGGAGAGATACCCGCCGGTAAACGTCTCCAGGAGACCAATGATGATCCCCCCGATCACGGCCCCTCCGATGCTGTCGAGACCTCCCAGAATGACCACCGGGAAAACCTTGAGTCCGATGGAAGAAAGGTCATGGACATTGATCCCGTTGATGGTACCGAGAACGATCCCGCTCATCCCCGCTACCAGGGCCGCGATGGCCCAGGAGAGGGCAAAGACCTTCCGCACATGCACCCCCAGAGACAGGGCGGCCGGCTGATTATCCGCGACCGATCGCATATAGATCCCCTGGGAGGAATATTTAAAAAAGAGACCGAAGAGCATGAGGAAGACCAGGCCAATGGCGATCGACACGACATACACCGGGGGTATGTAGACGCTCCCCCATCGTATGGTAAGGCCCGCCGGGAGAAACTCGGGGAAGGTATAGAGGTTCCCCCCCCATACGAGCAACATGGCGCCCTTGAATATCGAGGCTAGCCCCACGGTGAGCATGATGACATAGATGAGAGGCTCACCGATCAGCGGGCGCAGGAAGAGCCGTTCGACGACGAATCCGAGGACAAAACAGGCGGCAAGGGCCAGGGGAAAGGCCAGGTAGACGGGCAGTTCGGCCCGCCCGATCAGAACCAGAAATATAAACGCCCCCAGGGCCATCAGCTCTCCATGCGCAAAGTTGAGCACACTGGATGATTTGAAGATCATGACAAACCCCATGGCCGCCAGGCCATAGAGAAAGCCGACGCTCAGTCCATTCACCAAAAGCTGGATGAAAAAGTCCATACGACACCACTCCCGTCTCAATCAAGTTTCAATATACGTACCCTGGTTTCCAGCGTGCCCACCTGCCCGTCTCGGTAGCGGACCGTTGTCTTCACGTCAAGGTCATCCTTGTCTTCATACATGGCGTTGATAAGCTTCAAATAGAGTCCGTAGACGAACCTCCTGCGCACCTTCCCCGTCCGTGTCAGCTCCTCATCATCCGCGTCGAGGAGCTTGTAGAGGAGGATACATCGGCGTATTTTCATGGCCTCCGGCAGCCGTTCATTGACCGCCCGGATCTCTCCGCTCACCAGCTCCTCTACCTCCGGCCGCTGGGACAGGTCCGTATAGGTGGTATAGGGGATCATCCTCTCCTCGGCCCAGTTGCCAACATTCCCCATATCGATATTGATCAGCGCGGTTATGTAGGGGCGTCCCTCACCGAAGGTGACCGCCTCCCGCAGATACGTGCTGAATTTCAGACGCGTCTCTATAAAATCGGGGGAAAACGCCTCCCCCTGCTTGTTGCGGATGATCTCCTCCCGGCGCCCGATAATGACGAGGTGCCCGTCATCATCGAGATAGCCTGCATCCCCGGTCCTCAGCCAGCCGTCCACAAACGCGGCCTTTGTTGCCTCAAAATCGTTATGATACCCCCGAAACACCGTCTTACTCGAAAGGAAGACCTCCTGATCCTCGGATATCTTCACCTCCATCCCGGTCAGGGGCCTGCCGACCGTCTCGGCCTTGATCTCATTGTCGGGCTGGATCTGGAAGATCCCCCCCGATTCCGTCAGTCCATAGCACTGTTTCAGATTAAGCCCCAATGAACGAAAGAAGCGAATCACATCCGGACTGATCGGATGTCCCCCCGTGTAAGCGCTGTAGAACCGTGAACAGCCGATTCTGTCCAGGAGGGGCCGAAAGACGGCAACTGAGGCCATCCATCCCGCACACCTGAGAAGTGGCCCTGGGCGCCTCCCCTGTGACTCACGGTCGGTACTCCTGCCGCCGACATATTCGGCCAGCTGGAAAAGTTTTCTTCGCACAGGGCCGGCATCCCCCATCTTGACCCGGATAGTGGAGGCGAGATCCTCCCAGAACCGCGATGAGGTGATAATGATGGCAGGACCCAGTTCGCGGAAATCCTCCATAACCGTCTCCTGGGTCTCGGGGAAGTTCATCGTCATGCCGCCGACCAGGGCCACCCCTACCCACATCTGATCGACGATCCATGCCGGGGGAGACATCGACAGCCAGTCCACATCCAGACCTGCGGGGATCGTCTCCAGCCAGCTTGCCGCCATCTCGGTAAAGTTGCTGTGCGACATCATAGCCAGCTTGGATATTCCGGTCGTCCCCGACGTCATGATCATCAGGGCGATATCGTCCGGTCTCCCCCTCCCCACCTCCCGAGCAAAGAGCTCCGGATCCTTTGTGTCCATTGCCTCCCCCGCATCCAGCAGGTCGGCAAAGCTGATAAGCCACTCATCGCTCCGATACGAGCTCATTCCGGTCCGGTCGACGTATATGACCTTTCGTACATAGGAAAGAGAGTCTCGCATCTCCAGGAGCTTATCCACCTGCTCCTGATCCTGCGCAATGACATACGCGGCATTGATTCTGTTCAGGGTCCCCGCCATCTCGCTGCTCACGGCGGAGGTAAAGAGGTTGAGCATAACGGCTCCGAGCGCCTGCCCCCCCAATTGACTAAAGAGCCATTCCGGGTGGTTGTCTATGATAATCCCGACATGGTCCCCCCTTCTCAGGCCGAGGGCATAGAGGCCCAACCCCACTTTCTTTGTATAATTAAGGTAGTCCAACCAGGTATACGTCTGCCATATGCCATACGCCTTTTCGCGGATGGCGGTGCGCTCCCCCGACCCTTCCGCCTGCCGGAGTAAGGTCTGCGGGAGGGTAAGTCCGCTCCCGGGCCTCGGGTTTATACCCTCTTGGGGTTTTGGGGCTTCCGATTTCCGATTCACTGTGTATCCCCCAGGTACGCCCGTATAACCTCCGGATCGTTCTGCACTTCCTCCGGAGTCCCCTCGTACAGCTTCTCACCGAAATTCAAGACCATGACACGATTGGATATGGTCATGACGATAGACATATCGTGTTCAACAAGGATCATCGTCTGTCCCCACTGACCATTCAACTCGGAGAGAAATCTCACCATATCTTCCTTTTCCTCGAGATTCATCCCCGCAAAGGGCTCGTCCAGAACGAGGAGTTTTGGCTCGAGCGCCAGCGCGCGCCCGAGTTCGACCCGTTTGCGCAGCCCGTAGGGAAGCGACCCGACCGGCTTCTTCCGGATGGCCTGCATCTCCAGAAAATCGATCAGTTCCTCCACAACGACGCGGTTCCGTATCTCCTCTCTTCGCACACCGGGCGAGAAGAAGAGTGCCCGCCCCAGCCCGTAGCCACAGTGCGCATGGCGTGCCAGGAGCATATTGGACAGGACGGTCATCCCGGGAAAGAGTTCGATATTCTGGAACGTCCTGCCGACGCCGCGGCCCACAAGGCCGTGCGTCGGCAGATGTGTTATATCTTCTCCGTTGAAGACGATCCGTCCCCTCTGGGGCCGGTAAAAACCGGTCAGACAATTGAGAAGGCTGGTCTTCCCCGCGCCGTTGGGGCCGATAATGGCGAACAACTCCCCTGTTTTTATCTCGAAGCCGACGTCACTGAGTGCCGTTACCCCCCCGAAGCTCAACGTGAGATGGGTTACCCCCAAATCAGCGCGTTTCCCGTCGCCGGATATCTCTTTAAAGATATCCGGCTGACCGCGAAAAGCCTTCATTTTCCCTCCAGAACCTGTATTTCTCCCTTCCCGGGAACGAAGAAATTCGTAACGGGAAGATATGTTCCGTCCTCAGACACCCTGACGATCCTCCCCTTGAACGAACCCTCGTGATTCGTCTTCGAATAGGAAACATCAGGCACCAACCCCCCCAAATTTTCATTCGAGAAGGATTCCATCGCCTTGTTGATCGTCTCTCTTGTTATCTTTCCATATTTCTCCTGGGCCCGGATGAAGGCGCGTTCCATAATCATCCCCATGACGACACCCTCCCAATAGGACGCATCGAAGGAGTCAACCGTGCCATATCGCTTCCACATATCCTCCATGACCTTGATCCCCTCGGTCTTATCAACCGGCAGCCCACCGGGGAACTGCATCATCAGGCGGTCCCTGATCAGCCCCTTACCCATTGCAAAGAAGTCGGGATCGGTAGAGGTCCATGTCCCAAAGAACTGCGGTTCGTACTGTACCCTGTCGGCGCATTTAAAGGTGGTAATGATCGCCGCGGGGAGCATCTGCATAAAGACATATTCCGCGCCGCTCTTCTGTAATCTAAGCACCTCCGTCGTCAGGTCGAGCGTCTTCGGAGGAAATTCCTCGATCGCCACGATATCAATACCGTGTTTCTCGGCGTATTCCCTGCTCGGCTTGTGTATCGATCGTCCGTAAGCGTTGTTGTACGTCAGCAGACCGACCTTCGGCGGGCCCTCCCCCTTGTGAGTTTCTCGGATGTACTCCAGGACCGCGTAGCAATCCATCCGGTAGCTTCCAAAGGGAAGATACATATAATCGATAGGTTTTTCAAGGATTTCCCAACTGGTTGAGTAATTGATCGTGGGGATCTTGTATCGCTGAACAATGGGCTTTGCCGCAAGCCCTTCGCCGGCGCCCCAGGTCGCGATCATGTCCACCTTGCTGCTGACGGCAAACTTTCTGACCGCCGATACGGCCTCGGTAACCTTGTACATGGTGTCCACGAGGATCATCTCTATCTGATTTCCGTTGACACCCCCCTTTACCTCATTGACATACCTGAAATAATCCCGCTGTCCCTTTGCGTGAAACTGCCCCCAGGTCGATGCGGGACCCGTCAGATTGATCGCCGCCCCAACCTTTATCGTCTTCGCGTGCAGGCCCGGGGCCATCCCCAGAATGACAACTATACCTATGATAATACACCATACTCTCCGCATTGCTTGTTCCTCCTTTTTTGGAAATAAAAAGGGCCGTGGATTACATCCACGGCCCCAAAAAACAAAAAAGCCGTGGGCAGACGCTCGGTCTGCCCACGGCTCGTACATCGCTACATCAAGAGCTCAGAAGGCAGACCTCCTCAAAAAAACTAAAGAAGCTAAAAAAACCGCCTGTCTGTTTGCCCATGATATGTTCCATTTTTTGCGTCCCTTACCGATTTTCCAAACTCATAAACCGAAACCAGTCATAAAGTCAAGGAAAAACTCAATTCATGAATTTGAAGAACTCGGAGTTCGCACCTATAATCAGCTTAGCATCCTCCTTGAGGGCCTTCTTGTACGCCTCGAGGCTCCTGATAAACTCATAGAACTGCAAGTCTTGCTGATACGCGTCGGCATATATCTTCACCGCCTTGGCATCCCCTTCACCCTTCATCTGCTCGGATTCCTTATAGGCCTTCGCCAGGATGATCGTCCGTTCCATATCGGCCTTAGCCGTAATCTTCTTGGACTCCTCTTCCCCCTCAGAACGGTACTGTTTCGCCTGCCGCTCCCTTTCCGCCTTCATCCGCCCGAACACATGCTTCTCGTTCTGCTCCGGCAGATCGGCCCGTTTTATCCTGACATCCACGACGTGGATACCGTAATCCTTGGCGCGCTCGGCAGCTTTTTTTGTCACCTTCGTCATAATGAAATCACGGGTGCTCGACACGATATCCGACAGGTCATGCTGCCCCAGCTCAACCCGGAGCTGCGCGTACACGATATCATCCAGCCTCGACTGCGCGCCGTTTTCATTCTTCACCGTGGTATAGAATCTCAGCGGATCCTCAATGTACCACTTCGTATAATTGTCCACGACGAGGTTCTTCTTGTCCTTCGTCAGAATCTCGGTCGGCGTCGCATCGTACACCAGTATCCTTCGTTCAAACTGAACCACCTGCTGGATAAAGGGGATCTTGAAGTGGAGCCCGGGGCCGTATGAGCCCGCCAGCGGTTTCCCCAACTGTATGACGATCGCCTGCTGGGTCTGATCCACGGTAAAGACCGTAAGAGACGCAACAAAAATAACGATCAGAGCGGCTATTATTCCTAATTTTCCTTTTGTCTTCATTGTCAGCCTCCGAACAGAGCTACTTCGTGTTTATCGTCTTGTCGCCAAGCGACAGATGGGGGAGCATATTCTTTCCGATCTTTTCCGAGACGATAACCTTCTCGATTCCCGGAAGTATCTCCTCCATCGTTTCTATATACAGCCTCTTCTCCGTCACTTCCTTGGCCATCTTATACTGCTTAAGCACCTGCAGAAATCTGCTCGCGTCACCTTCGGCTGAGATGATCTTGGCTTCCTTGTAGGCTATGGCGTCATTGACGATCTGAGACGACTTCCCCTTTGCCTTCGGAAGTATCTCATTCCGGTACCCGTGCGCGTCGTTTACCATCTTGGCCTTGTCTTCCTTCGCACTGGCAACATCCTTGAAGGCCGCCATAACCTGGGCGGGGGGGTGAACATCCTGAAGCTGAACGGCCACGATATGGATTCCCGCGTCGTACTCATCCAGTATCTGCTGGAGAGTCGCCTTTGTGTCCTGCTGGACCTTGAACTTGCCGGTGGTCAGGATGTCATCGATCTCACTTTCTCCGGCCGTTTCACGCATGGCGGCCTCCGCGGCATCCTTGACTGTCTTAGCCTGGTCCTTCAGGTTAAAGAGGTAGGCCGCCGCATCCTTTATCTTGAACTGAACGATAAAGGACAGGTTCACAATGTTCTCGGCCTTGGTAAGCATCAGGCTCTCATCCGTGATTGTCCTGATCCTGCCGAGCTGCCTTTCTCCTATGGTCCTGAACCCTATCTCTATCCTTTGAACCTGCGTCACCTTCGGTTTCAAAACCGTCTCTACCGGCGCCGGAACATGGTAGTGAGGCCCCGGTGTCGTGGTGCGCACCGCCTTGCCGAATCTCTTGACCACACCGACCTCGTCGGGGGCGACAAAATAGATCCCGGATGCGAGCCAAAGAATCAGCAAGACAACCACTATTACGGGGATCAACCCATATTTCCCGCCGAAGGGGATCTTAAAAGGGATTGCATTCTTGATCTTTTCAACCGCTTCTTTCAGATCGGGCGGTTGTTTGTTCCCCCAGGGATTTCCATCATTATCCTGCCACGCCATAACGCTACCTCCCGATAATTCTTTTGTGAATTTTCATTGTCCTAACTAACATGGCAGCACAGGAGTGTCAACACATATCGGAGACACATATCGGAGACAATCATATTGTCCGAATCGGCCATATGTGATAGGAGACAACATATCATACTTTACAGGAGAGATCATATGAATCCACAGGTATTCAGGGAATATGATGTGCGGGGGCTTGTCGGAGAGGACCTGAATCACGACTTCGTCTATGACCTGGGGCGGGCCATCGGCACTTATGGGAAAGATCGGGGCGTAAAGGTCATGACCGTCGGGAGGGACTGTCGGCTGAGCTCCGAGGAATACCAGGCGGCAATCATTAAAGGGCTTCGCTCGGCAGGCATCGACGTGATCGATATCGGTCTGTGCGCTACACCTATCCTCTACTATTCCATCAGGTCCCTGAAGACCGACGGCGGGATCATGGTCACAGGGAGCCACAACCCCCCGGAATTCAACGGGTTCAAGATATGCATCGGCCCCGACACCATCTATGGGGAAGAGATACAGAAACTGCGGACCATCATGGAAGACGGCCAGTACGCATCGGGGACGGGGACGACCCGGCAGGAAGACGTCGCGCAGGACTACCGTGAATACCTGTTCAATAATGTCAAGATAGACGCGGGTCTGAACATTGTTATCGACGCAGGCAACGGCGTAGGGGGATTCTTCGCCATCCCTCTCCTTGAACGCTTAGGATGCTCCGTCACCCCACTC
>CAYXUH010000075.1:0-8790 GCA_964468685.1 uncultured Syntrophaceae bacterium
GCGGCTTACATGGCTTTTGTATATATGTGCATATAATTATTACCGAGAATGCAGGCCATAAATGTATGATCAATATTTGATCAATATTTGATAAGAATTACTGTGATAAGAATTACTGTGATAAGAATTACTTGACATAGCGCTATAATGGAGTTAGTGATTTTTATCCTAGCATATTTGTCTTGGGTGTTTGATTGTTGGATGGTTTTCTACAAGGGGGGCTTTGAGGCGTGATCGCACTGTTAGATGTACTTGATCCACACTTCTGACCCAGAGTCTTTTAAATTTCACTTACATTGTTGCCCGATGGTTGCTTATCGGTGGGTGGGTGTTTTCTAGTGTGCTCCATGGCTCTCCAATAGAGGAGTCATTATATAATAACCCAAAAAGAGGAGGTAAATGTAGATGAAATTACGTAAAGAGTGCGTGGCGGTATTATTTTTGGCAGTGGTATTCATGATGGCATTTGCTCTTTCCCCGGCAATGGCAGCAGAGTTTGCCTACGATAAGGGGCCTGCTTTCTCCGTTACCTATCCGGATGTGTGGAAAGCAAGCGACGATAACCCCAGCAAGGTACTTCTCGTGACAAAAATGGCGGACAGCCTTCCCATTATGAATGTTCAGGCAACTGATGCTCCCGACGGTGTGGCCCTGGCTGATGTGAACGCAAAAACCTATAAGGGTCTCCTAGAAAATAGTCAGGACGCGGATGCCGAGCTCAAAGAGACCAAGGAGATAACGTTGGGTTGCGGGACCCCTGCCAGTATGTCCTTATTTGGATGGGCGTATCAGGGCTGGATGCCCCTGATGACCAGAATCGTATCGGCTTACAAGGACGGCAAGTGGGTGTACGTATCGCTCACCTCAGCCGACGATGGCAGCCCGGAGGTTCCCCAGAGCATAAAATTTAAGTAGTAGATTACGGTCAGGAATGTTGGATCTGTTCAACCTTTGTGGCAAATTGGATTTGTAAATAATTGTAGCAGACTTTCAGGGACACGAAAAGCCCTATCTCCTTCTTGGAGGTAGGGCTTTTACCATTTAAACGACATTTTCCCCTCGTTCGCCTCTGATCGAAGCTTTTTGCAATACACCTCAATCTGAAAACGCCTTTTACAACGGGGCAGGGGGGCTGGTCTTGAGTCCGCAGGTCTGTTATAATCAATAAAAAAATGGGTGTAGGAGTGAATATGGCCAATTATTTCAAACAGGCTGCCGAGAAGATTTATCACGACGCGAAGAAAGCCGGGAGATTGATCGAGGGAAGATCACTTGAACAACTCAAGGAGATCGCGCTGCAGCAGGAGGGTGTAATCCAGACAAACCTGGGTTCCGTTGCCGCGGATTCCGAGCCCATGTCGCGATCGGCCCCCCATACGAAGAACAGTGTGGACCACCCCTTTGGTGATGAGGAGAAGACCCTCGCATCGGAGGCCGTGGAATGTCTGGAGAAGGAAAAGGTCCTCTCTCTCGATTCCATAGTCGGTGATGGAAGGGACGGGGTCACGGCGCGCTTCATCATGCCGGTTGCCTACGCCCAGATCGCCTATGGGCTGAAACTTCTTTTCGAGGACACACCCGCTGCCAGGGGGATTGAAAAGCCCACCTATACCATCATCTTTTTTACCGACGAGTTCTTTGAATCTAATAAATTCAAGAAGCTGATCGATAAGGATGTGACAGTTCGTCTCTGGATGGGAGATAAGCGCGGGGAGCAGGTGAAGATCTGCCGTAATACCATCTATCTGGGCGAGGCGAAGAAGGGTATATTTCAGTTCGAAGACTGGCGTGTAAAGGAGATAGATCACCAGGGGATATTCTTGCACTGTGGAGCGCGGCGTGACCTCCTCTGGATCTATGATCTCGAGACAGAACGGCCGGAGTTGCAGGAACGGGTCACCGGTGTTTCCGGCCTCACGGCAACGGGAAAGACCACGACCCTCTGCCGGAAACTGGCGAAACTGCCGCGTGAGTCTTCCGAGATGCTCGGGGATGACGGGGGAACCATCGGCATGGACGGAAGTTATGCGGCATTTGAACAGGGAGGGGTCTATATAAAGACGGAAGGTCTTGATGAAAGTCAACCGGAGATCCTGCGCTCGGCCCTTGGGGCCGATACCTTCCTCGAAAATGTTGCCATCTCCCGCTACCCCTATACCCCCGATTTCAAAGATACCAGCAAGACGGGTAACGGCCGTGCCGTTGTCAGACGTGACAATCTGGGCATCGCCAGTAAGAACCTTCGTGGTGACAGGCTCGACTACATATTTATATTGACGAGAAATCCCCTTGCCAGCGTCATATCGAGGCTTTCGCCCGAGCAGGCGACAATGCAGTTCATCTACGGCGAATCAATCGAAAGCTCGGGGGGGAATCCCGAGGAGGCCGGAAAATTCAAACGCGTCGTTTTTCTCGATCCCTTCCTGGTAGGGGACCGGCTGGAGCACGCCATGCTCTTCTATGAGATCATCAAAAAGAACCGGATCAAGTGTTACCTGGCCAACACCGGCTCCATCGGCGAGGATAATCTGAAGGTATCCCTGCGCCAGTCGCTTGCCTCATACGCTGATATTCTGAGAGTCCAGCTCCGGTTCGGCTCCGAACCCGATCACCTGGGATACCATAATCCGATCAAAAGCGACCGGGCTAATATGGATATGATGAACGCCTATGCGAAGTTTCGCGACAAAGACCTCCTCAAGAGTAAAGTGGCCGATTTTCTGCGGGGCCGCCGAGTATTCCTGGAGGATTTCGAATCGCGGTGGGGGGTGATCCCTGAGCCAATAAGGGAATCATTACCCTATCGCGATGATCAGATAGACTTCACCTATCTCGAAAAGGAATATCTCGGGGATATCGAATAATGTCGTCAGAGGCTCATTGCTTTGGCTTCCGTCCTGCCTGTGGATAAAATTGTGACAGGGCCTCGATAGAGTCTCGAATCCCCCGTATGTGCAGAGTGCGTTTTACAGCCACTTCCTCCGCTTGAAGAATATAAGCAGGCTTGCGGCGACGACAATCATCGCGCCCCAGAGGGCAGGGTAGGCCCACCGTATTTTGAGCTCGGGCATAAACTCGAAGTTCATCCCATATACGCCGGCCATAAAGGTCAGGGGGATGAAGATGGACGCGAAGATGGTCAGCACCTTCATGACCTCATTCATCTTATTGCTCACGCTCGACAGATAGAGATCTATCATCCCGGAAAGGATGTCCTGATAGGTCTCCACGGAATCGATTACCTGGATCGTGTGATCGTAGAGATCGCGGAGATACATGGAAATATCATCATGGATAAGCGGTGATTCGGCTCTCTCCGTGCCGCTGATGACCTCCCTGAGCGGCCAAACCGACTTTCGCAAGAATATGATTTCCTGCTTTAAATTATGAATGGCCTGCAGCGTTTCCGGCTGTGGATTCAGGGCTAATTCTTCTTCCAGAAGCTCAATCCGTTCTCCGCATGTTTCCAGAAGGATGAAATAGTGATCCACGATGGAGTCGAGAAGCGCATAGGCGAGATAATCCGCCCCCATCCGCCTGACCCGGCCCCTTCCGGTCCGTATCCGCTCACGCAGGGGGTTAAAGACACCCCCCTGTACTTCCTGGAATGAAATGACAAAGTTTGGCCCCAGGATAATACTGATCTGTTCGGTTCTGACCGTGTTCGCTTCATCGTCGTAGCGAAGCATCTTCAGGATTAGAAGGATGTAGGTGTCGAAATCCTCCATCTTCGGGCGCTGCCCCGTGTGGAGGATGTCCTCCTGAATCAGGGGGTGAAGCCCAAAGTGAGTCCCGATTTTTTCAATAACAGAGACCTCATGCAGGCCATTGATGTTTATCCATGTCACGGTGGGAGTTTCTTTGAAGGGAAAGCATTCCTCTACTGTCTGGACCTCTTTTTCCTGAAAGCCCGTTTGATCATAATCTATGATGGTGATTTTTACTTCTTCGGCCTTTCTTTCGCCTACATGAACGAGAGTTCCGGGTGGAAGTCCTGCTTTGTGAGACAGTTTTTTGAAGAGCTTTGGCATGGCTGGTTACCTCCTGTTCTTAAGGCGTCTGACCTTGTAGTCAAAAGTTGATTGTTTACTTCTCGTCGTCCCGGCTTGGATCTTTTGAAAGGGATATGGTCAGCGGCCTTCGATCATCTTGGGCAAGATAGGTCGTTGTCGTCGGGAAGGCGAACTCGATCCCCTCCGCCTCGAATGCGCGCATTATTCGCAGATTGACCTCTTCGCTGAATCGCATGGCATCCCAGTAATCCGGCGGATGGAACCAGTAAAACATGGCTATGTTTAGGGAGACGTCGTTGAAATCGTTAAAATAGACCTTCGGAGGATGATCGGGATCCATCCCTTCATGATCCTTCAGAATCTCCTTGATGATCGATACGGCGCGTTCAACCTTCTCCACCGGCGTGTCGTACGTAATAGTAATATTCGAATAGCGACGGATACTGGGGCGCCTGCCGATATTTTCGATACTGACGCTTGCCATCTTTTCATTGGGAATGGAAACTAGATGCCCGGGAAAGGTTCGCAGGCGGGTGCTTCGAAACCCTATCTCTTCAACGTAACCATCGAAACTCTCGGCGATGACCCGGTCACCGATCTTAAAGGGTTTATCCACCATGATCATAAAACTGCCGAAGAGGTTTTTCAGTGTATCCTGGGCCGCCAGGGCGACCGCAAGACCTCCGATACCGAGGCCTGCCAGCAGGGTCGTCATCGGTTTGCCTGTCGCCGCCTTGAGGAGATAGATCGACCCGACCAGGACTATCAGAACCTTGGAGACAATACGGACCATCTGGACAAAGTTCATATCGAACTCGTTGTCATCTCTCTTGACAAATTTTGTAACTTCGTATTCGACAACATCCAGCATCTGATAGAGGAAGATCACAATGACCAGTGTTCCGACAACATTGGTCATCATCTCTATAATCCGACCGGTTGTGGCTGGAAGTTTCAGGATTTCCTGGGTCGCGTAGATGGCGATGGCCAGCAAAAGCAGCCGAATGGGCCAGAGGGCCGCCTTGAGCAGGAGGCGCAACCGGGCTTTCTCCTCATCGTCCCTGAGGACAACCGTCAGGGACCCCAGAAAGGTTGTCAGGAACTTTCCTCCGACGAAGAGAATCGTATATACAAGGGCAAGGGACACATAGAGCCACCAGGAAGATTTCCATAGCCATTCGGGAAAAAGATGCTGCTGGGAATAGCTGAATAAAATAAACGCGGCAGCAAGAGCAGTTATTCTGAGGACCCCCCTGAATTTTTTCAGCAACGGTTTTGATATTTTCCCCCGTATCCCCCTGGGGAGTAGAGAAATAAAAAGATCAAGGAACCTTACGATCTGGAAGATAAAGAGAATGCAGGCTATGGCAAAGAGGAACGACTCCAGTCCATGGAGGAGAGCAAGTAATCTCTGGGGTATAACGAGCGGGATCTCCGTAGCCCTGAGGAGCAAGGCGGCAACAGCCAGACGAATAGAGGGAAGAAAGCCTGAAAGATACGGTAACCACGTTTTAACCTCTTTTTTCTTCAGTACTGCCTGAATACGCTTGTTGAAATGGTGCCAGAGGAGCTCCAAGAGAAGAAACCCGAAGATAAGTATCGCCAGAGATACGAGAAACTGCCACGGATCATTACCGCTTTTTACCTTGTCCAGCAGGGTGACGATCTTGTAAAAAAATTCGTTAAGGTTCTGCATAAACTTCCCCTCCAGAGAGATACATACTTTATTCTACAAGATATTGCGAGCGTTGAAACACAGGAAGTGTCTATTTTGAAAGGAGTCTGCGTGGCTGACACATTTAAGATTTCTCTCTGCGGTCAAAATGACAGAATAATGTCCGAAATTAAATTTCTTGACTGAACCGGCGGCACTAGGAAATTTTCGCCGATGCCGTTTTCCCCTCCTTGACGGAGATGCCGGCAATCTCGTAAGAGATGGCACCAAATTTACACGATTCCTGCATGCACTTCAGGCAGCGGATACAATCGGGCTGATTGGCCCCCTCATAAAACCTCACACCCATGGGGCACCCCTTGTAGCATTCCTTGCACAGGACGCATTTGTCGGGGTGGTGGACCATTCTGAACACACTGACCTTGTTAAAGAAGGAATAGATCGCTCCCAAGGGACAGACAATCCTGCAGAAAGGGCGGCTTATAAAGACCATGAGTACCAGAAACAGGGCCAAAATGGCGAGCTTATAGATATAGAGCCACCCAGCAATCTCGCGCAACTGTGGCTGGAGAATGAGCATGGGAATCCCCGCCTCAAGCGTGCCCGCCGGACAGACATACTTGCAGAACCAGGTTGTCCCGTAGCCGAGTCCGTCAACGACCAGAAGGGGAAGAAGAATCACGAACAGAGCCAGAAACCCGTACTTGATATAGATCCTCCAGTGGGGAATCTCAATCTTGCGCGAAGGGATCTTGTGGATCAGTTCCTGCAGGAAACCGAAGGGGCACACCCAGGCACAGGGCATGCGGCCGACCAGACTCCCGGTAATTCCCAGCAGGCCCAGCACATACAGTCCGATATGAAAATTACCCGCTTTAAAGCTCGGCCTGATATTCGCAAAGATCGTCTGAAGAGCGCCGAGGGGGCACGCCCCCGTCGCTGCCGGACAGGAATAACAGTTCAGTCCGGGAACGCAGACCGACTTGAGTTTCCCCTGGTAGATGTTTCGGGTAAAGGGGAACAGCACATAGGCGTTGCTGAGCAACGTTGCGGCAGATTGTATCCATCGTCGCAAGGTCCACATCATCCAATACCTATGCAGGCCAGGCAGATGTTGACGGCTTTTTCCCAGACTGCCGCCACTTCACCTGCGTTAATGCCAATGACGAGAAAAATAAGAAAGAGGAGAAGGAGGAAAAACCCACTTTTTCTTGTATTCCGCATCATGGGACTCCTTTCCTGCTATGAGGTATCAAACGATAAAGTTTCTTCTATTTATCGCATTCAACGAGAAGCGATATGATTTTCTCCTCAATAAAGTCTTCGCCTCGTTGTCCAAGAATCTTTTCCACAATCTCTCCATTCTTTACAATATAGGTGAGAGGTATAGCCGAAATACGGTACTTCGTGGTAACCTCTTCACCCCCCCAGTATACGGGAAAATCGAGCCCCAGCTGATCGACGAGCGGCTGCATCGCCGAAGGTCCCCCTATATCAAGGCTGATGCCGACAATCTTGAGCCCTTTATCCTTGTACTTCTCATGCATTTTCTGGAGGATCGGCAGTTCTTCCCGGCAGGGGCTACACCATGAAGCCATTGCAACGAGCATGAGGGGACAATCCCGTATCTTCAGCAGTTCTTCAATCCCGGCGACAGCGATAGGAAGGACCGTATTCTTTTTATCCGAATTCACCGGGCCGGTCGCTTCATCCTGAGCACAGCCAACGAGCATAGCCATACACATCAGGGCAACCACGAAACCCACCGTTATTTTTTGATACATGTTTTCTCCCCAGACCCTGCGGAACTCTTCTTTTTGCAGATTGTCAGTATCTGCCGTTTAAATTTTCATAGGTGATAAGAATGACACAAGTTTACCATAATGGTTGGATAAATCAAGGATTTACCACCAGAGACAGTTAACTCTTTTTGTAACCGCCAGCGAGGGGGAGAGACGACCTTTTTTAGACACCGTCTATGCCAAGAGAGAAAGTCGGTACCCGCCCTTTATCCCTTACCAGTACGCTTCTTCGTCTTTTCTGTTTCGATTTTTCGTATTTGGAGCAGATCTGCCCATCTTCGCCTTTTTCTTGCGGCATTCGGGGCATCGACCGGCGAACATACTCCTTGACATATAATCTCAAGGGAGTTAGATAGTTAGCAAGGCACAAATCCTCTACTTTTTTGAAAAGGACTAAAGGCCATGTCAAAATTACGTATAACGCTAGGGTTTCTCGTAAGTTTTATTCTGCTGATCTCTCTTCTTGGCTGTGTGTCTACTCCCAAATCATCAAGCACCGGGGAATATATTGACGACACAGTCATAACCACCAAGGTCAAGGCTTTACTCGTCAAGGACGTCGCGCTTAAGTCATTCCAGATTAGCGTGGAAACGTACAAAGGGGTTGTTCAACTGAGCGGTTTTGTTGACGCCAGTCAAACCCGTGACAGAGCGTCGAATGTCGCGCGGAGTGTCGGAGGTGTCAAGTCCGTCAAGAATAACCTGATCCTGAAATAGCAAACACCCTCTTCTGACTTGAGGGGCAAATCACTTCCGATATAAAAGCGGCGGGCGAAGCGGTCCTCTCCCTTGCGAAGGGGACCGGACTTCAGGACTGTGTGACGATGACAGCGATACACAGGGGAGAGAGACGTACCGGCCGCTGGGTCGTTATCGTCGATGTGATCGGAGAGCTCTTCAGGGTCTACAGCCTTGCCACGGTGGTCTTCTGCGGCGGGAGCCTGGTCCCCCGGGGCGGGCAGAACATCCTGGAGCCCGCGGCGTGTGGGAAGGTCGTCCTCTACGGTCCTCGATGGAGGATTTCACGGACGAGAGGGAACGGCTAGAGGGGACGGGAGGAGGCATCACCGTCAGGGACGGTGGTCAGCTTCTGGATGAGATCCTCCGACTGATGGAAGACCCCGAGGCCCTTCGCCGAAGGGGAGAGGCGGGGCGCGCCATAGTCGCTTCCAACAGGGGAGCCGCCCGACGCTACGCCCAACTGATATCAGAAAGGATCGAAGTGGTCCGTCTGAGTTGTGGATGAACGCGTCACCATCCGATTTTTTTAGCACGTGCATTCCCCGCTTTCGGCCGGGGG
>CAYXUH010000076.1:0-8763 GCA_964468685.1 uncultured Syntrophaceae bacterium
TTCCTTCAGACGGCAGACCCGTCCCCCCTCCTGATCGATCGCGACAAAGAGGGGAATGGAGGAGGCGCCCTGCAGGGCGTCCACAAGCTTTTTCACCTGCGACGGGGATTTGATATTTCTGACGGGAGAGGACGACGGGACGTCACGATCAAAGAGGATAACACCCCCGATCTTTCCCGCTGCGATATCCCGGATGACGGGGGACCCTTCATCCGCCTTGAGGCCCCTGAATCCGACCATCAGCATCTGTCCGATTTTCGCCTCTATATCCGTCTCCGGGCCATCCGCTAAGGACGAGAAGGGGATCATCACCCCGAAAACCGCGATGACGGAGCATAGAAACGCCAGACGAATCAGTTCTTCACATTTGTGCCGGAACGTGGTAGCTCTCATACGAATTTCCCCTCTACAGGTAGTACCGGAAGGACTATCATATCGTGCGGGGGAATGCCATAGATCTTGACACCGACGGATTGTCTTCGCAGTATATATTACAGGAACAGAAAGATGTCTCTCAACATTGTTGTCTGCATAAAACAGGTCCCCGACCCGGAACACTTCGATCAGATCACCCTCGATCCCGCGACCGGTTCCATCCGCAGGATTGGAATCCCGTCTATCACCAATCCCCTCGACCGGCACGCGATGGAGGAGGCGCTGCTCATACGGCAGCAGTGCGGGGGCACGGTTTCGGTCATCACCATGGGACCCCCGCAGGCAAAGAAGTGCATAGAAGACGCCCTCGCCATGGGGGCCGACAGGGGGGCGATCCTGTGCGATCCTGTCTTCGCCGGCGCGGACAGTCTCGCGACCGCGCGCGTCCTTGCGGTGGGTATTCGAGTCCTGGGGCCATTCGATCTCATCCTCTGCGGGAACGAATCGGTAGACGGGGCAACGGGGCAGGTGGCACCACAGCTCGCCGAATTTCTGAATATCCCGCACGTAACCTGTGCGAGAAAGATCACACTGGCCGGCGAAACGGCCGCCCTGGTGGAACGGGTGGTTGAAGGCGGCTATCTGCGGGTCGAGGTCACACTCCCTGCGGTAATCTCCGTTCTCAAAGGGATAAACCGCTACCGTCTCCCCACGGCGATGGGGATTATGGCGGCGGCGGACAGGGAAATCATCGAATGGGGCTGCTCCGTGTGCGGGCCCGGCAGTCCCGCCCCCGAGTCCCCCACACAGGTGACCGAGATATTCGAATCATCGCTGAAACGGAAGGTCAAGATGCTCAGTGGCGAGCCGGAGGCCGTCGCCGGGGAACTACTGAAAAAACTGCGCGAGATGGAGGCCCTCTGATGAGACAAATCGTGATATGGGCGGAGCGCAGAGATGGGCGGATTGCGGATGTATCTTTGGAGACCCTTGGGAAGGCGACCCACCTCGCCACGGACATGGACGGATCGGTCGGGGCCATCCTGATCGGCGAGCAATGCCGGACATCCGCCGAAGAGCTGTTCCACTACGGTGCCGACAGGGTGTGGCTGGTCGAGGATAATCGGCTGGACCTGTACCAGAGCGATCTGTACGCGAGGATTGCAGCGGAGATCATCGCAGAGGCAAAACCCGAAATTGTCCTGATGGGGGGGACTTCCATCGGAATGGATCTCGCGCCGCGGGTTGCCGCGAAGCTGAGAACGGGTCTCACTGCTCACTGCATCGACCTGTATATTGAGACGATTGACGGGAGGGACCAGCTCATCCAGGTGGTTCCCGGCTGGGGGGGACAGATGATGGTCAAAATCACCTGCCCGGATCACCGGCCCCAGATGGCCACCGTCCGCCCCGGCGTCATGGAAAAGGGAACGGCAGACTTGACGCGAATAGGAGAGATCATCCCGTTCGCGCCCGCAATGTGCGAGGGCGACTTCAGGGCAAAGACACTGGAAATGGTAAAAGAGGAGGAGAAGGAAACGCCCCTCGAGGATGCCGAGATAATTGTGTCCGGGGGATTCGGTCTCTACGGATCGGAGGGATTCGAACCGATCGAACGGCTGGCCGCCGCCCTCCACGGCGAGGTGGCGGGGACAAGACCCGCCTTCGATCAGGGGTGGATACCGGAATCCCGGATGATCGGCCAGAGCGGCAAGACGGTGCGGCCGGGGCTCTTTGTCAGCGTGGGGGCCTCCGGGGCGATGCACTACACGACCGGGTTTCTCAAGGCGAAGGTGATCGTGGCGATCGACAGGAATCCCAAGGCCCCCATCTTCGATATTGCCGACTTCGGCATCGCGGAAGACATAAGCAGGATCATACCGGGCCTGATTGAAAAGCTGAAAAATCAATAAAATACTACACATAGGAGAGGAACGACATGTTTGAACTGACTAAGCAGCAGGAGATGTTGAGAACAATGGTCCGCGAATTCGCGGATACCGAACTGGCCCCGAAGGCCCTGGAGCTGGACCGGAAGGGAGAATTTCCGAGAGACCTCGTCAAGAAGCTGGGGGATCAGGGTCTCATCGGCATGGCCGCGTCAAAGGAGCTGGGAGCAGCCGGCATGGGATACCTGGCCGGGACACTGGCCATCGAAGAGCTGGGACGGGTCTATCCCTCGCTGGCGTTTCTGCTGGAGGTAAGCCAGGCCCCCATCTACGCCATTGAGCACTTCGGGACGGAGGAGCAGAAAAAGCAATACCTTCCCGGCGTCATCAAGGGGGATGCGATCATGTCCATTGCCGCCACAGAGGCAACCGGGGGGTCCGTCCTGGCAAAACCGGCGACCGAGGCCGTGGCGGATGGTGACGAGTTTGTCATCAACGGGAGGAAGGTTTACATCACCAACGGCGGCGTGGCCGACCACTGTGTCCTCCTCGCCAAGACCGGGGAAAAGACCAGCACCTTCATCGTGGACAAGGACAACCCCGGGTTCGTCGTCAGTAGAAGACAGGAGATGACGGGGTTCAAATCGGTCAATATCAGCGAGATCTCCTTCAACGACTGCCGTGTCCCGAAGAAAGACCTGATCGGGAAGGAAGGATCGGGCCTGGGCGTCGCGATGACCGCCTTTCTCGTCAACCGGCCCGCGATCGGCGCGATCGGCCTGGGCATTGCCCGGGGCGCCTTTGAAATCGCGGTAAAATACGCCAAGGAGCGGATCCTCAACGGACGACCGATCAGCACCCTCCAGGCCATTCAGTTCATGCTGGTGGATATGGAGACCCAGATCGACGCGGCAAAGTGGCTTATCTATTATCCCTGCGCCGCCATGGATCGGGGAGCGGACCCGAGAACTCTCGGCAAGCATTCCGCCCGAGCCAAGGTGGTCGGGGCGCAGGTGGCCCTCGATGTCACACAGCAGGCGATGCAGATCCTGGGAGGATACGGCATAAGCCCGGAATATCACCTGCCCCGGCTGCTCAACGACGCCCTGCAGCTCTTCCCCGCCGAAGGGACCTCTCAGGTGATGAAGGTGATCCAGGCAGGAGAGATCGTACGATGACAGCACAGTATCTTGAGGGAAAGCCGGTTGCGGAGGCCGTGCTCAAAGAGGTTGCGGCACGGGTTGAAACACTGAAAAAACAGGGGATTGTCCCCGGCCTGGGGACAATCCTGGTGGGAGATGATCCGGCGAGCGCCGGCTACGTTCGCAAGAAACATGAGGCGTGCAGTGAGCACGGGTTCGCCTCATTCGACAGGCATATCACGAGCGATGTCTCTCAGGCGGACCTGCTCAATGCGGTCCGCGCATTCAACGAGGATGACCGGGTCCATGCCTTCATTATCCAGTATCCCGTTCCGCGGGGATTCGATTATTCGGAGGCCATTGAGATAATGGCCCCCGAGAAGGACGCGGACGGCCTGCATCCCGCGAATCTCGGCAGGCTGGTCCTGCAGGAACCGGGGCCGGTACCGGCGACACCTGCCGGTATCCAGGCCATGTTGCTCCACTACGATATTCCCGTCGAGGGACGGGAGGTGGTGATCGTAGGGCGGGGCTCCACGCTCGGCCGTCCCCTCGCCCTCCTGATGACACTGAAGAAGGAAGGAGCGAATGCCGCGGTAACGGTCGTGCACACCGGTGTCAGGAACATAGCATCCTACACGAAGCGAGCGGATATCGTGATCGCCGCGGCGGGCGTCCCGAGTATCGTGACAAAGGAGATGGTCAGACCCGGAGCCGTGGTGATCAGCGGCGGGATTACCTGGGAGGGGAAACGTCTCGTTCCGGACGTTGATGAATCGGTTGCGGAGGTGGCCGGATGGATAACCCCCCGGCTCGGCGGGGTCGGTCCCACCACCATCGCCATGCTCCTGAAAAATACGCTGGAGTGCGCCGAGCGACAAACAACATGACCGTTACCCGGGCGAAAGGATCAAGATAGCATGGCCAAATCAGTCGAAACACAAGCGACCCTTACAAATGAGATGCTCCAATTCACCGGAACCGCTGGTGATAACCCGGAAATCATCTTCAACTATCCTCCGCCCATGGGGGACGGACCGGGGTATAATCCCCTGGAACTGCTCCTGATGAGTCTTGCCGTGTGTAGCTCGACGGCGAGTGTGATCCTGCTGCGGGGAATGAAAAAGACCGTATCCGGGGTCTCCGTACATGCGCAGGGGACACTGAGGAGGAAACCTCCGACATCATTTGAAAAGGTTGTTCTGGAGTTCATCTTCACGTCGCCTGACGCGACGGACCACGACGTTCAGCAGGCCATCCGTCTTGCGGAGGAGACCTACTGTCCCGTCTGGGCAATGCTCAAGAACAGCATCGAGATTGCCTCCACCTGCACCGTTATTACACCGGAGGCGTGTTTGAAATCCGCATAAGGTTACCCGGAATTGGTATCAAGGCGGGGCCGCTCAGTGAGTGGCCCCGTTGTGTGCGTCTTCGAGGTCATCGGGGGAGTTGATGTTGAAGAACATCATTCCCTCAGGATCGAACGGTGCGATGGCTTCGGGTGGGATCTCCAGGACCCGCGCCTTTTCGTAAAAGCCGGATATCTTCAACCGGTCTTCATCGATACACTTTTTCATAGCCGGCATGCATCGCCGGGAATAGATTGCGTGTAGGGGCTGGAACCCTTTGGGTTCTACCGGGACCACGATATCGTAGCCCTTTGTCCTGTCTTTCATATACCGTATCAAATCAGCGTTCAGAAAGGGCATGTCACAGGGGCAGACAAAGGCGTGCTCACAGGACGAGTGGAAAAGACCGGTATAAATCCCCCCCAGGGCGGCCTTCCCTTTGATGATATCCGTAACGATCTTCAGATCGAACTCGAGGTATGCGAGGGGTTCGTTGGTAACGAGGACGATCTCATCAAACAGCTCCCTGAAGATCCGTATCGTCCGGTCAATGATCCGCTCCCCGTTTATCCGTATAAACGCCTTGTTCTCACCCATGCGGGCGTTTTCGCCCCCCGATAGTATGATTCCCGTCATGTACCCTTACAGCTTTCCTCTACTTACACCGCGTGAGGATATCGGTGATAACCTCTTCGGTATAGTCAACAAGCCCCCAAAGTTGGGCAAGTGCGTACGCATTCTTTGTAATCTTCCCCATGTCTTTGTCGGAGATCTGTGCCTCCCCGAGCGACACGGGACTTTCGATAAACGCAAACCACTCTTTTAAACGGGCTACTCCCGCCATCCCGGCCTTCAGGTCATCCTTCTCTTCGATATCGAAGATCTTCCGGCCCAGCCGTGCAAACTTCGGGGGACTCTTTTCAACCATGTACGACATCCACGCCGGAAGGGTAATCGACAGCCCGGCGCCATGCGCGATATCGTAGAGCGCGCTCAGGGCATGTTCCATCATGTGCGCGGGGAGGCCTATTCTTCCCATCCCCGCCGTGGTCATACCGTTAAAGCCCAGTATGGCGGCCCACATCATATTTGCCCTCGCGTCGTAATCCGCCGGATCCTTCAGTATGGCCTGTGCGCTTTCCATAACCGTCTTTACCAGACCCTCCACGAGCCTGTCCTGGAGGAGACTGTTCGGTTCCGTATTGTAGAAATACGGTTCCAGCATGTGTGCTATCGTGTCGACCGCACTGTACGCGCTGTACGCGGGGCTCAGCGTAAAGAGCGCCGTCGGGTCGAGGATGGATGTCTTCGGCTGGGCAAAGGGAGACCTGAAACTGTACTTCTGGGCATCATCCTCTTTCGTAATGACCGCCGCCGGGTTCATCTCCGACGCGCTGGCGGAAATGGTGACAACCGTCAGGAGGGGGAGGGCGCCCTGTACCGCCTTTTTGTACACGAAATAATCCCAGACATCATCATCCGTTTTCGCCCCCACGGCTATCGTCTTCGCCGTATCCATGACAGACCCGCCCCCGACCGCGAGGACCACATCGACCCCCTCTTTTTTCGCGACATCGATACCCTTCCGGGCATGGGAAAGAACCGGGTTCGACCTGACGCCGGGGAACTCGACGATTTCGAGACCCGCCTCCTGCAGCGACATGACAACCTGATCGTAGACACCGCTCTTCTTGACGCTCCCCTGGCCATAGACCATCAGAACCTTGCTGCCGAACTTCTTGACTTCGCGACCGGTCTTTTTGATCTGATCTTTTCCGAAGACTATCTTTGTCGGATTTTCGAATACAAAATTCTGCATCTCACCGTTCCCCCCTGAAAAGTATTTTGTTCCCTTGTGGAAGTACTGTATACATGCGTGCCGGTAATCTGTCAATGAGCCAGACCCTCTCAAAAGCCTCTTTGACTTCCCTTCTGTATTGTAGTAAGTCTCCGGGCTGCCGCCCTCGGGTCTGAGGGCTTGATTTGACAGGGATTTTCCGGTGTATCTGACACAGGACAAGCATGGATTCTAAAGCACACAGCACCCATTGGATGGGGATCATACGGGACGGCGTTATCGGCGCGTGGCCCATCTGCCTCGGCTATCTCGCCATCGGCCTGGCCTTCGGTGTACTCGCCCAGAAGGCGGGGCTCAGCCCCGTGGAGATCGGCCTCATGTCTCTGCTCGTCTACGCGGGCAGCTCGCAGTTTATCGCCGTCTCGATGCTGGGCGCCGGTGCCAGCATCGTCCCCATTGTACTCACCACCTTTACCGTCAACCTGCGCCACATGCTGATGAGCTCGTCGCTTTCTATCTTTATGCGCAATCTCGGCACGGGTCGGCTCTCCCTCTTTGCCTACGGGGTAACGGATGAGAGCTTCGCCCTCAACAGCTCCAAGTTCAGAAGCGGAAAGTGGGACTGGCGGCGCGCTCTTGTCCTCAATCACACAACGAATCTCACCTGGATAGCCAGCACGGTGGCGGGCGGATTCGGCGGACAGTTCATACCCGCCGGGGCCTTCGGGATCGACTACGCCCTGAGCGCCATGTTCATCTGCCTCCTCATCTTCCAGCTCAGGGGAAGGCTGTACGTAATCGTGGCCATCATCGCCGGTCTCCTGGCCGTCGGCCTGTCGCTCATCCTCCCCGGCAACAGTTACATCGTGATCGCCTCGGTCATCGCGGCGGCGCTGGGAGTTGTCTTCAAAAGATCGCGAACCTCCTCAGGCGCGGAGGGGCAATCATGATACATACTGATTATCTCTACATTCTCATCGGAATGGGGATCGTCACCTATGTACCCCGATGGCTTCCGCTCGTAGTCCTGTCGCGCGTGCAACTGCCGGAATGGTTCGAGCAGTGGCTCGACCTGATCCCGGCGGCAATACTGAGCGCCCTGATACTCCCGATACTGATCACGACGGGGGAGCCCCGGCATCTCGATCTTATGCGGCCCGAGCTTTTCGTGGCGCTGCCGACATTTCTCTTTGCCGTCAAGACACGGTCGCTGGCCGGGACCGTCGTTGTCGGAATGTTCCTTTTCTGGCTCGCCGGAAAATTCCTGTAAGGAAGGGTACCACACATACTATGATCGTTTACGTCAAACTCTTGCTGACAGCCATCTTCTGGGGCGGCACCTTTATAGCCGCCCGGGTTGTTACACAGAACGTCGGCCCCTTCAGCGCCTCGTTCCTGCGGTTCGCCATCGCGTCGCTGTGTCTCGTCTTTATCATCAAAAAGCTCGAGGGAGGTCTCCCCCGCCTGAAGAGAGATCAGATCATCCCCGTCATCCTCCTCGGCATGACCGGCGTGTTCGCCTACAACGTATTTTTCTTCCTCGGCCTGAAAACCGTCACGGCGAGCCGAGCCTCCGTTATTATCGCGATGAACCCGATCTTCATCGCCCTTTTCGCTTCCCTCCTCTTCAAGGAACGGCTGAGCAGGATCACCGTGACCGGGATCCTGCTGTGCGTCATGGGGGCCATCGTCGTCATATCGAAGGGCGCTCCCCTGGCACTGCTACAGGGAAACCTCGGGGGAGGAGAACTGTACATCCTCGGATGCGTCGTGAGCTGGGTCCTCTATTCCCTGATCGGTAAGCACACCATGAAGGAGATCTCTCCCCTGGCGGCCGTCACGTACTCCTGCCTGATCGGGGGTGCCATGCTCTTCGCCCCCGCCTGGATGGAAGGGCTGTTTGCAGATGTCGCGGGATATCGAACGGTCGACTGGCTGGGGATCACCTACCTCGGCTTCTTTGGTTCCGTCCTCGGATTTACCTGGTTCTATGAAGGGATACAAAAGATCGGCGCCTCACGGGCGGCGGTGTTTATCAACTTCGTTCCCGTCAGCGCCGTCATCCTCGCCTTCTTCCTCCTGAGAGAGACCCTCGACACCTCCCTCGTCACCGGCGGAGCCATGGTCATCGGCGGGGCATACCTGACGAACAGGAAATAGTGAGATCGGGGAAAGAAACACCCCTGCTCTCGTTTTGTATAATTTAGTAT
>CAYXUH010000077.1:0-8566 GCA_964468685.1 uncultured Syntrophaceae bacterium
CGGCCATGCGCTCTGACGATAACGGCGGTGGCGGTCCGAACTACTGGCCCAACAGCTTCGACGGTCCCGCGCCGGAACCGGGTTCGGAGGAACCCCCCTTCGAGGTGACCGGCCAGGCGGCGCGTCACGAATACACGCATCCCAACGACGATTTCATCCAGCCCGGTAACCTCTATCGTGATGTCATGACCGAGGAGGACCGGAAGCACCTCGTCGACAACATTGTCAGTCACCTGGGCGGGGCACAGAAGCGCATCCAACTGCGTCAGACGGCCCTGTTCTATAAGGCGGATCCCGACTACGGCCGGCGTGTGGCCAAGGGGCTTGGTCTGGATGTTAAGAAGGTTGAAAAACTGGCGGCAATGTCCCGGGAGGAGCGGGTGAAGGCCACGGCACAGTGAATGGTGCTCTGGGCTGTTTCATGCCATTGCCCTATGGAAAAAGATATCGGAATGTGCTATGAGCAACCGGTTAGTGATTGATACGTGAGAGGGGTAGGACATGTTTCGTTATTTATTTGGAGTGATGAGGGGGGTAATATCCCTCCTGATATATGTTATTAATACGATCTTCTGGGTGACGCAACTTCTCATCATCGCCTTTTTGAAGCTGGTGATTCCCCTGCGACCCTGGCGGAAAGTCTGTAACATCCTGTTGACCGGGATTGCGAACAACTGGATCGCCATCAATAATTTCAATCAGTGGTGTACAGCCGGATTCGCTGGGATGTGGACGGACTGGAAAACCTGAAGCGCAACGAATGGTATATGGTCCTGTCAAACCATCAATCCTGGGTCGATATCCTTGTCCTTCAGAGGGTTCTCTATCGAAAGATTCCCTTCTTGAAGTTTTTTCTCAAGAAAGAGCTGATCTGGGTGCCGCTCCTCGGGCTCGCGTGGTGGGCCCTGGACTTCCCCTTTATGAAGCGCTACTCGCAGGCGTTTCTTAAAAAGCATCCCAACCTCAAAGGCAAGGATCTGGAGACGACCCGGAAGGCGTGCGAAAAATTCAAGTCCATCCCGGTCTCCGTCATGAACTTTGCCGAGGGGACGAGATTCCTCTCGACGAAGCACAAACTGCAGCGATCACCGTACAAGAATCTTCTCCGACCGAAGGCCGGGGGCATGGCATTCGTTTTCCAGGCCATGGGAGAACAACTGCACAGTATCGTTGATGTCACAATAGCCTATCCCGAAGGGGCGAAGAGCTTTTGGCAGTTCCTCTGCGGTCGGGTGAGCGAAATCAAGGTCAGTGTCAAGTCATATCCTCTCAGTCGCGAACTGCTGGGCGATTATTTCAATGATTCCGAATACCGTGAGAGATTCCATGAGTGGTTGAACACGCTGTGGGAGGAAAAGGATCGTCAGATTGAGCAGATGCTCCATTCAAAAACGGTGGCGACAGACGCGCAGTAGCTGATATATGTTTCCGTGATTCAAGTCGGGGGGCAACACTATCTGAGGTGCCATTCTTTCCGTTCATCAGTATTTCATGATTTGTCGGGGGCTCTGTGAAAAAAGCTTCTCTGTTTATCCCCTGCATTGTTGATCTGTTCCTTCCCGAGATCGGGGAGGCCACCGTCCAGGTGCTTCGGCGGCTGGGGGTGGATCCCCTGTACCACAAGGCGCAGACCTGTTGCGGGCAGCCCGCGATGAACGCGGGGTACCGCGATCAGGCGAAGAAGGCGGCGAAGCACCTTATCGACGTCTTCGGTGACGATGACGTCATCGTGAGTCCCTCCGGCTCCTGTGTCTATATGGTGAAACACCACTACCCCCAGCTCCTTCGTGATGAACCGGTGTGGCTTTGGCGGGCCGAGGAGCTCTCGGAACGCATCTACGAGCTGTCGCAGTATATCGTCGATATCCTCGGTATCGAAGAGGTGGGCGCGTCATTCAAGGGGACGGTTACCTATCACGAATCCTGCCATATTCTCCGGGGGCTCGGTGTCTCCGACCAGCCCAAACGGCTCATACAGAAGGCGGACGGCGTCAAGTTTCTCCCGCTCCCCCTCGCCGATATGTGTTGCGGCTTCGGCGGCGAATTTGCCGAGGCCTACGACTATATCTCTGAAGAGATGGTAAAGGAGAAGGTAGGCTGCTACCTGGAGAGCGGGGCGGATCTCCTGGTCCTCTGTGAACCGGGGTGTCTCCTCAATATCAGCGGGTATCTCAGCCGCAACCATCCCGAAAAGAAGGCCCTGCATATCGCCAATTTCCTGGCTGGAACGGGAGGAGGAGGCTGATATGGAGATCAGGACCACCCTCTTTAACGAGATCGCCGAAAAGGAAATCCAAAATCCGTATGCCCGCGCCTTTCTGAAGGTGTTGCCCGTGGCCATTGCGGTGCGGCGGAAGGCTGTCATGGACAGCTTTCCCGATCCCAACGCGGCACAGGCCTGTGGGCAGGCGATACGGGCCGAGGTCGTGGCGCGGCTCCCTGAACTGCTTGAAGAATTTGAAAAAAATGCCCTGGCACGGGGCGCGAAGGTCCTCTGGGCGCGCGATGCCGGGGAGGCCAATGAGATGGTTCTCTCCATAGCCAAAGAGCGGAACGTTACCTATGTCACCAAGGGAAAATCGATGGTGACGGAGGAGATAGGGCTGAACGACGCCCTTGCCGAGAGCGGAATCGAACCCTTTGAGACGGACCTCGGCGAGTTTATCGCCCAGCAGTTGAAGCGCCCCCCCTTCCATATCGTGGGCCCGGCGATCAACGTCCCCGTCGAGGAGGTGTGCGACCTCTTTATGGAGAAGGCGGGGATGGAGAAACCAACCACCGATCCCGTGGAACTGGGGTACGCCGCGCGCCTCTTCCTGCGCGACAAGTTCCACCACGTCTCACTCGGTGTGACCGGCGTCAACATGGCCGTGGCCGAGACGGGGACGATCATCAATCTGGAAAACGAGGGGAATATCAGGTTCAACAAGTCATCCCCCGGGACGCAGGTTTCGATCATGAGTCTCGAGAAGGTCGTTCCCACCATGGAAGATGCCATGCATCTGACCCGTCTCCTGTCCAGAAACTGTACAGGCCAGAAGATATCTGCTTATGTGTCGATGGACAGCGGTCCCAAAAAGCCGGGTGAGATCGACGGACCCGAGGAGCTCTTCATCATTATCGTCGATAACGGCCGGTCGGAGATCTATGGGGATTCGGTGGCACGGGAGGCCCTGCGGTGCATCCGCTGCGGAGGGTGTCTCAACATCTGCCCGGTCTACGCGAAGATCGGCGGTTATCCTTACGGCTGGGCCTATTCCGGCCCCATGGGTCAGGTTCTCACCCCCCTCCTGCTCGGCCTCGACAGGACGCAGGATCTCTACCGGGCCTGCACCCTGTGCGGCGCCTGCAGAGATGTATGCCCCGCGGGGGTTGATCACCCCTTGATGTTTCTCTATTACCGTTCCAAGGATGTCGAGGAAGACCGGGGCTTACGTGGAAAGAAACGCCCTTGGAAAGAAAGCCGGTTCTTCGGTCTCTGGTCGCGGGCCGTCACGCACAGCGTGCTCTGGAACCTGGGTGTCAGACTGGTCCGTCCGCTCGTAAACAGGTATTCCCATAACGGCGTGATTACTACAATGGGGGGCTTTTTTAAGGGGTGGTTCCGGACCAGAAACCTCCCGCCCATCGCGAATAAAACCTTCCACGAGCGGTGGAGTGGACTGCGGCGGAAGGCAACCGGTCGCCAAAGCGGGGAGAATCGGTAGCCGTGACGTTGAAGGAGCGAATCATGGAACAGCGCGCGCGGGAAGAGATCCTTGGGAGGCTCAGAGGAATTCCAAAGAGAGCGGTGGACCACCGGCCGGATATGCCCCCCCTGAGAGAACGATCCCTTGATCATGAGGAGATGATCGCGACCTTTATCGAAGAACTGACCCTGGAGGAGGGCGTGGTTTACCGGGTCCGGGATGGCAGGGAGGCGGTCGCCAGGCTCACGGAGATCGCCGCTGAGGAGGGACTGCAGAGGGTGATGATATCGACGGATGAGATTGTCGCGTCGCTTGATCTGCCCGCCTGGGGGAGGGAACAGGGGATTGCTGTTTTGACGCCGTGGGATTTTGGCGATAGGGACTCTTTCCGGGATGCCGTCTTTGATGAAGTCGAGGCCGGGATCACCGGCGCCGATTACGCCGTCGCCGAGTCGGGAACGCTTGTCATCGCGCATGACACAAACCAGCCGCGATTGATCTCCCTCGCCCCCATCATGCACATCGCCCTGGTTCCCGCCACACGGATGGTTCCCACCTACGAACAGGCGGTCGAAGAGATATATGGTGATACGAAGGACATCCCCTCTCACGTCACGTTCACTACCGGGCCGAGTATGACCGCTGATATCAAGGGGAAACCCTTCAAGGGGATGCACGGCCCGCGTCGCCTGATGGTGATCCTGATTGGGTAGGGGTTCGCTACCCCACACGAAAGGACGCAGCGATGAAAAAGATCTCGATTCGTCACGTCTCTGGTATGAAAACGAGGAATGGGAGCTTGGCTTCCCCGACCGATGGGAGGTGGATAACCTGACGTCTCCCGGATTCGATAAGCCCGGTCTTTCTCCGGAGGATATACAGGACAAAATCGAGCATCCGATCGAAGGCCCGACCCTCGCGGAACTGGCGCAGGGCAAAAAGCAGGCGGTGATCGTCTTTGACGATATGACCCGCCCCACACCGGTCAAGGATGTTGCCCCCTTTGTCCTCGAGACCCTTCACCGGGCCGGGATGAAGAAGGATCAGATCCGGTTCATCTGGGCCCTGGGGAGCCACGGCGCCTACGACATGATCAATGCCCGGAAGAAGCTGGGCGACCATATCGTGGAAAACTATGCCGTCTACAACCACGATCCCTTTCAGAACACCGTCCGGGTGGGACGAACGCCCACGGGGGTTGAGGTCTGGCTCAATCGTGAGTTCATGAATTGCGATCTCAGGATCGGCATCGGGTGCATCACCGCCCACGTTCACGTGGGGTTCGGCGGGGGAGCGAAGATCGTCTTCCCCGGTATTGCCGGGATCGAATCGGTCAACCAGTTTCACAATCAGCTGCACCGGGATTATAGCCGGACTGGCTTGGGTAATTTCGAGGGCAACATCATGCGCGCCGAGTGCGACGCCGCCGGAGACCTTGCGGGGCTGAACTTCAAGATAGACTGCCTGATCAATCGCCGGGGGGAGATTGCCAACCTTTATGCCGGGGCCTTCAGGACCACCCACCAGGCCGGGGCAGAGGAGGGGAAGGAGCACTACGGTATCCCCTACGCTACGGGATACGATATCGCCGTCTGCAACGCCTATGGAAAGGCGAACGAATCCGCTATCTCCCTCCTTCTGTCGCTGATGGCGCTGAAACCGGGCGGTTCGGGCACAGCAGTCCTCATCTCTGACGCGCCGGAGGGACAGGTTCCACACTACGTCATGAGGTCTTGGGGCACCGACTACGGCGGCCGTCACTTCGAACCCAAGGTCGCGGGGCAGGGGTTTATACAGGCTGCCATGAAACGGCTTATTGTCGTGGCCCCCCATCCGGACCGGACGATGCTCGATCTGATCTGCCATATCGACGATGCAACCATTGTAAAGAGCTGGTCGGAGGCCTTGGCCCTCCTGGAGGGAGATTATCCCGAGGGTGCCCGGGTTGCCGTGATCCAGGACGGGACCATGCAGTACATGAAGCCACCCGAGGCGTGAGGTGATATCATGCGGGATAACGTAATGATCATTGACAGGCGTGACAACGTGGGCGTGGCCCTCCGTGACCTCACCGCGGGGGAGGAGGTCCTGTGTTCCGGGGTAGAAGGACTTGCCGCCACCGATGCGATACCGGCAAGCCACAAGGTGGCCCTCCGCGACATCGCGGCGGGGGAAGAAATTATCAAGTACGGCGAGGTGGTGGGTGTAAGCGCGCAGGAGATCGGATGCGGCGCCTGGGTCCACACCCATAACCTGGAGAGCGATCGATGGAAAAAGTAGAGACAATCAGCGGATACCGTCGGAGCGACGGGGGCGTGGGGATACGGAACCACGTCCTGGTTATGCCCACGGTCTCCTGTGTCAACGGCGTTGTCAACCGCATATCGCGGGAGGTACCGGAGGCGATCTGTGTCACCCACGGCCACGGGTGTGGCCGGGGGGGGATGCGCGATATAGAAATTCTTTTTCGCGTATTGACGGGGATGATACAAAACCCCAACGTCGGTGCCGTCGTCCTGATCGGTCTGGGGTGCGAGGTCTCGAATGTCAGAGCCCTGGCGCCGCAGCTCGAAGGGATCGGCAAACCCGTGACGATCCTGAATGTTCAGGATGATGGCGGATCGCTCAGGACGGCGGAGAAGGGGACCCTTGCCGCGAGGGGCTACCTGAAGGAACTGGCGAGACAGAAACGTGATCCGATTGCCTGGGAAGACCTCCTGATTTCCATCGAATGCGGAGGGTCCGATGCCATGTCGGGGGTTACCGCGAATGTCGCGATAGGGGCCGTATCGGATTGGCTCGTGGACTGTGGGGCGACGGTCATGTTCGGGGAGAATACGGAGATGATCGGAACGGCCCACGTACTGGCGCGCCGGGCGAGCAGCCCGGAGGTGGCAGCACGGATCACGGAGATGGTGGACCGAGCCGAGGAGCTGAACCGCGCAACGATGGGGGAACTGGCGGCCCTGGTGATCTCACCGGGGAACATGGACGGAGGCATGAGCACCATAGCGGAGAAGTCCATGGGGTGTATTGTCAAGGGAGGAACCAGCGCGATCAACGAGGTAGTCGACTACGGGGCTGCTCCGACGGAGAAAGGCTTGGTCCTACAGGACGGTCCGGGCTACGATGCGGATTCGATGGCGGGGTTTGCGGCTGGCGGGTCACAGCTGATGCTTTTTTCCACGGGACGAGGAACGCCGGCGGGGTTTCCCACGGTCCCGATCATCAAGGTGGCGAGCAACAGCCGTCTCTACGCGGCCATGGAAGACGACATGGACATAAACGCGGGGAACCTGTTGGAGGGAGAATCCCTCGATGCGCTGAAGGACGAGATGATTGATCTCATGATTCGGGTGATCAATGGCGAGCCGACGAAGCCGGAGGCAAACGGTATGGGCGTCTTTACCTTCATGACCGTCAATCCGCCCTTTTAAGCGTTTCAACCATGATGCATTCGTAGAAAGTCATAGAACTCCCTCTCCCTTGATGGGAGAGGGTAGGGTGAGGGTGAATTCAACGTTATTTTAGTTACTTATATCCCCCTCCCCTTTATCCCCTCCCGCCAGGGGAGGGGAAATCCGACTTTTTGCGAAGGTTTCAACCATTACAATCAAAAAGAGACCCCTGCCATGTAGCGGCGACCAGTCCTCATGACAAAGGCCCCGGTATCCACTTTTGAAGAGGATTTCCGAGGCCTTTGCGGTGTAACAGCCGGTTGCTTATTTTCCGCGCTTCTTCCTGCTCGCCCCTGCCAGTCCGATCAGGCCGGCGCCGAGAAGGACCATGGTGGTCGGTTCGGGAACGGGGGGCGAACTCTGGGTGTCGGGGACCATGGCCCAGCCGCCCACGTTGCCATCGTCGAGCGGCGCAAAGGTATCATTACCGAACTCTGTATTATATGCTAATACCCAATCGCCACTATCGTTGCCGTCTTTTGCATAGAAATCACCCCACATTGGGGCCCTGTCGCTAACAATGGTTATCGATTGCGATAGGGGATTTCCACCCAGGTCCCATTTCAGACCGAAGACCGAACCGGGCATGCCGGGATTACCGTTGCTACTGCTATAGGTATTAAGCTCATACCCGTCAGTGGTCCCGTCCAGGATGTTATCAGCCGTAAAGGTGTCCGATACCTCAAAGATCATATGGCTGATAGCCTTTTTTGGTACGGTAAAGGTATAGTTGTAGGTCCACATATCGCTGTCAGAACTGACTTTCCAGCCCAGGACCGCGGTACTCCAGCCGTCTGTCCCGAACAGGCCGTCGCCTCCCGTAATGCTCCCCGTATAGGTCGCCCAACTGTTGGTCGCAACGAACAACGAGAAAATAACAGCGATAATTAATTTTTTCATCGTACGCCTCCTTGGTATTGAGACTTTGTTTTTTTGAAAATGACGATCCAAATCTTTTTCTTGGTGGTCAGAATGGCAGGTGCACAGACCGTTGTAAATACTACTAAAGTAGGATTTTTCAGTGTTTTCGGCTGTTTTTGCGCGTTTTTGACCCCCTTGCCGCCGCTATTGTCAGGTGGGGAGTCGTTTGAGGGGCCTTTCTTGAATAAGGGGGGACGGGCGACACGAAGAAACGAGCGCCACAAACCTGACGGTTGACAGGTGAGGGCACAGTGTGCGAACTAGGGAGCCATGACGACAATCCAGGGGAGGTTGCAGGGATGCCAAACGAAGTGCTCGAAACAAAGACAAGAGAGATTGCGGATCTGATCATTAATGCCCGGCGGATCGTGGTGTTTACCGGGGCGGGGATCAGTACCGAATCGGGGATCCCCGATTTTCGTTCACCCGGCGGCATTTGGACAAAGTTCGATCCCCGGGAGTTTACCTATCAGCGATTCGTCGGCGACATCGAGGTGC
>CAYXUH010000078.1:0-4238 GCA_964468685.1 uncultured Syntrophaceae bacterium
GATGTGGGGATGTTGTTTGATCCCCTTGAAGGAGTCACGTTCCTGGAGGAATGGAGTTTGTTCGTTGACATATTCAGAAATCCCGATGTGCACATAAGCAGTTGGATAAAAAACCGTAAAGTGAAAGACGTTATCGAGGGATATCTGGAATCGGATTCCATATCCGACATACCTTTTCGTAAGATGGCAAAAAGATTTCCAGATAATTTCGCGCGTGTAATAAGGTATGTCTTGAATTGGGAAGAATTCTCCGTCGATATGATTGATGATCTTATGCGGTATTACAAACCGGAGACCTTTGACAAACTTCCGGCCCATGTTGCCGTCCTCGATAGCGAAATAATGAAATTTGCCTATTCTAAGGGTGATGAATAAGCTTGCGGATAATCGGATGATCGGGATAATCGGGGGACCTTACTAATTTCGAGAATGAAACATCAAAATTTGGGTGAGGGTGAGCAGAAAAGTCTTTACAATCTTGACAAGAGGCTTCTTGCTGTAAAACAGAGGATAGCAAAAGAGATAACTGCATAAAAAGACAAATTCATGTTAACATATTTGTCAAACAGCGTATGAGCATCACTGACGTCTGTCTGCCATCCCCCAGACATGATGACATTTCTGACGCAACACATGAGGCACCGTGACAGCAATGCCGGCAAAAAAAAATTAAATGCTCTTGAGGAAGGGAAAATGGATGAAATGAAAGAGAAACGGGAAGTGCTGGTAAGTATCGTCATGGGGAGTAACTCTGACCTTCCCATAATGAAAGAGGCGGCATCAATCCTCGAGGAATTTCAGGTTCCGCATGAACTGTTTCTGACGTCGGCCCACCGGTCCCCGGAGAGGACATCGCTGTTCGCAGGCAAGGCCGCCGAGCGAGGCATCAAGGTCATCATTGTCGGGGCGGGCATGGCGGCGCATCTCGCCGGCGTCATCGCGTCGCAGACACCACTCCCGGTAATCGGTGTCCCTATTGATTCATCATCTCTCCATGGACTTGACGCACTTCTTTCCACGGTGCAGATGCCGGGAGGAATACCTGTAGCCGCGATGGCCATAGGAAAAGCGGGGGCAAAAAACGCCGCATTGATGGCAATCAGGATACTCGCCCTGGAAGACGAAAATCTCCGCAGAAAGTTGGCCGTGTACATCAGTGCGATGGCTGATACTATCGAGAAAAAACAGAAAGATCTATAGGCCGACCGAAATGTGCTGCCTGTATAACGCGGTGGAAAAATGATTCCTGTCATAGCAATAAATTCCGACGGATCGTCAATCATGGAGGCGGTGAGGATTATAAAAAGAGGAGGCGTTATCGCCTACCCGACAGAGACCTTCTACGGTCTCGGCGCTGACATCGGAAATGCACAGGCCCTGGAGAAGATATACGCGATCAAGGGGAGGAGGTTCGACAAACCCATTTCCATCATTATAGGCAGCCGGGAAAACCTGGCAACGTTCGCACGAGATATCACCCCGGCAGCCGAGACCCTTATGGATCGCTTCTGGCCCGGGGGAGTCACCCTGCTGTTTCAGGCACCATATGGCCTTTCCGAAAAGCTCACGGCTGGGACCGGGAAGATCGGCATTCGCCTGTCCAGCAATCCCGTCGCCACGCTCCTTGCACAGCATCTATCCGGAGCCATCACCGCCACCAGCGCGAACCGGTCCGGAGAGGAGGAGTGCGTGTCGGCTCACGAGGTGATATCCGCCATAGGTGAAACGGTAGATGCGGTCATTGACGGGGGCAGGACGCAGGGAGGAGCAGGCTCCACCATCGTGGACACCACCGTCGCTCCGCCAGTGGTCATCAGGGAGGGGGTTATTCCTTCTTCAGAGATATACCAAAGGAACAGAAACGTTCAGGGGGCATAGCCACGGAGGTACCGTTAACGACATCATCACTCCTGGCAGACCTTCGAAAATGCAACCAGATTGTCTTCCTCACCAAGGGTGATCAGCGTATCCCCCGATTCCATCACATACGAGACCATCGGGTTGAACACCATCTGTCCCGATTCTTTTTTGATGGCCACGACAATCAACCCATACGTTTTTCTGAGCCCTGACTCTTCCAGATTTTTACCGGCAATAGGCGAATCTTTCAAGACATCCACCTCTTCCATCCTGAGGGCAAGGCTCTGCTTCCGTGTGGTAATCTCTATAAAATCGAGCATGGCGGGCCGCAGGATGGCCTGAGACATCCTCATTCCGCCAACCCGGTAAGGCGATATGACCCTGTCCGCCCCCGCGTTTATCAGCCGGCGCTCCGAGGCATTGTCGTCAAATCTGGAAAGGACGTATACATCCGGGTTCAGCTCCTTGGCGGTCAGGACGACATAGAGATTGTCCGCGTCCGTGGGGAGGGCGCACACCACACCCCTGGCCCGCTTGATGCCCGCCTTCAACAGGATTTTGTCTTCCGTTGCGCTCCCGTTTACATAGATAAAACCGTCGGCCTCGATACCCTGAGCCACCTCCGGGTTGCTTTCAACAACAACAAGCCCGATCTTCTCATGCGCCAGCTCCGTACAGATAAGATTACCTATCTTCCCATACCCGCAAATGATGTAGTGATCCCGTATGTTGTGTATCTGCGTTTCCAATTTACCCCTCCCTAATATTCTTTTGAGGCGGCCCTCCATCAATACCTCCATTATCACTGCGAAGGTATAGGTCATCGTGCCCACGCCAAAAACGATAAGGAAGATCGCAAAACACTTCCCCGCCGGAGTGATGGGGTAGAAATCACCAAATCCCACGGTACCGAGGGTTACTATCGTCGCATAAAAAGAGTTTGCGAGAGACCATCCTTCCAGAAAATGGTACCCGAGGGTTCCCACAAGCGTTATTAAGAGTAGGAATGAGAAAGCAACTCTGAGCTTGAACGTCGACAACACGTAAATCTCTCTCCCGTGCTATTTTCTGGAAAACCTATTGAATGGATGCTACTTGTTCTCGGCAGCCTCTATGTCCATAAGTTCAACGACCAGTTCACTCGCATCTTCGGCAGGCATCGTAAACACCAGCATGAAGGGAACCCGGTCACCCGGCTGTATATCCGCGTTGCGAAAGTCTCTCCCATAGGGATTGGAGAGTTCTTGCTTGATTTCATCACTGGTCAGACTCTTCAGTTCATCATCCGTAAGTATTGTCCCACAGTTAGATTCCTCTTTGGAAAGAACAGTTCCTGATGAACCCAGCAATTTTCCTCTGACCCGTATTCTGGAGACTGCAAGCGTGTTGTCATTGACGGCAGAGCCCTCGACTACCATGACGTTTTCGGCGGTCCAGCCCTTGACAAATCGTTCCCCCACATCTGCCAGTGTTACTTTCAACTCTGGCAGTCCTTCCTTCTGAACACCTTTATCCTCTACTTCCAGCACTTCTTCTACCTTGGGCAAAACAGTTTCTTTGGCTCCTTCGATCTCTTTTGAATCCGTTATCCCCAAAAATTTCTTCGCCTGGGGGAAAGCCCTGTCTGAAATCATCTCCCGTGCCTCGGGGGCCAACCACAGATACACACCACCCGACAGCACAGCAAGCAGCACCAGATAGAACACTATCTTCTTGATCAGGGGCCACATCCCCCCCCTTTCCCTTTTTTCCGTGACTCTCTCGTTGTATATTACCTCGTCAGTATCGCCGAAGGTCCACGGTTCCCGCACCCGCTGCCTTCTTTGGGTCTTATCGCCTCCTGCGATTTCACCGACATTCCCGGAGGTCTCTTCCCATCTGTCTCCCTGTACGGTATATCCAGCTTCGGCCTCATCCACAGCCCGATATCCCTCTTCTCCCGCCCCTTCGCCCGCTATGCCATCGCCGGCGTCGGGGGAGTCACCTTCCCATGCGGGTCCCTGCACGGCATCCCCCACTTCGGTCCCTTCCACAACCCGGGCCTCCTCTTCCTCTACCCGTTCCATCTCCATGTACTCGCCGGTATCGGGAGAGTCACCTTCCCATGCGGGGCCCTGTACGGCATCCCCCGCTTCGGTCACTTCCACGATCCGGTCTTCCTCTACCTCTACCCTTTCGATCTCTATACCCTCACCGACATCAAGGGCATCACCTTCCCATGCGGGGCCCTGTATGGCATCCCTCGCTTCGGCCGCCTCCAACGCTCGGTTTTCCTCTACCTCTATCCTTTCGATCTCTATATCATCACCGGCATCAGGGTAGACATCTTCCCATGTGGAACCCTGTGAGGCACCTCCCGTTTCAGTTTCCCCCAAGGC
>CAYXUH010000078.1:4338-8549 GCA_964468685.1 uncultured Syntrophaceae bacterium
CATCTTCCCATGTGGAACCCTGTGAGGCACCTCCCGTTTCAGTTTCCCCCAAGGCGCTGCCTCTCTCCTTCGTTTCTTCCCCCTCTATCTTTGCCCGGGGCTCTCCTTCCGGTTCCATCAAATGCATCAGCGAGGAGATCTCCACCAGGGGATTCTTCTGAAAGAAGATTGCCTCACAACGGCTGCACCTGACCCACACACCCTCGCCCACTATCTGCGATTTATCAAATCGGTATTCTGTCCCACACTCTTTACACTGAATAATCACAGTTCCCCCTCCTTGATTACGTAAATTTCCGGCAGGCACCTGAACTTTTCATCGAAATCAAGTCCGTATCCTACAACAAACCCCTCACTCAAGGCAAATCCCACATAGTCGGCGTTAACGGCCCTCTCGCGTCTCTGCTTCTTGTCGATCAACGCGCATACCTTTATAGAGCCGGGATGGCGTTCCTCCAGTTTTCCCTGTAGGAACGTAATAGAGGCACCGGTGTCTATGATATCCTCCACGATCACCACGGCCTTCCCCTCTATATCCGTTTCTATATCCTTTGAGAAGGTTATGTCCCCGGAACTTACCGACCCGGAGCCATAGCTTGCCAGCCTCACAAAATCTACCGTGTGCGGTATCTCCAGGTGCCGGGCAAGGTCAGCCATAAAGATAAAGGCCCCCTTCAGGACACCTATCAGCACAACCTCTCTTCCCTCAAGATCGCGCGAGATTGTACTGGCCAGCGCTTTAACGCGTTTATCGATAATATCTTTTGAATAGAGGAGTTTTTTCTCTTTCACAATCTGACCCTTCAATGGAGGGGCTGGGCCGATCAGGCATTACCTTCGCCTGTGGCATCCATCGTATAACATGCTATGAAATCGTCAATGTTTTTCTGAATAATCGCTTCCCCCCGCCTGAGCTCCTCCAGGTTTCTGAACCGTGAGGTGAGAGACAGGAATATCTTGTCGAACCTCGATCTCTCACACCCAAGGGCATCATAATCGATATGACTTATCATGTACTGTGAGCCATCAAAATAGTATTTTCCGAAGCGGTTGGTATCCGGTGACCGGAACTGCCAGGAAATCTTCAGCGAAAAAAAGCCGAGGGCAATATCTCTGAGCCTTCCCTTCAGGCGACCCGGATGCACAACCTCATATATCCCTTCGCTTATAAACCGAAAATACTCCTTGACCAGATCTATATCGGTAATGCACAGGCCATAGAGGTACCAGTCATCGATAATCCTGACCAAGGCAAGCTGCTCTGCGCGGGATATGAAGTGATAGCTGGGGCAGAAGTGTCCATCACACAGTTCCACTCCATAGAACGATACGTCCCGCATATCCACCCCGTCGTTTTGAAAGGGGTGCAGGAGGCACCCTACCCTTTTTTCCCCGCTATCGAGAAATCCCAGATATTCACAGCAGTATATCACCTCGTAGAGCTTTTCGCCGGGCTCACGTTTCTTTATCGTGTCCGAGAAGGCCTTGAGGTCGGCCGGGGTCTTAACCGTCTCACGAAACAGTTTCGTCCGATCCCTCAACTTCACGGTCAGAGATTCCCGTGTACTGTCCGCATAATTATAGAGGCCACAACAGGCCCCGCAGGATTTACACACATCCGGCTGACAGAGATGAATACCGTCTTCCCCCTTCATCAAACCATCCACTACATCCTTCCCGATTTGTTCTCTTTTATATAGTCAAGCTGCGTAAAAAGGCAAGGGATATTCTGGTTGTAATCCGGCGCGAAACAGGATAGGAACACCTTGAAGAAGATCCTTGCGGGATAAAGGGAGCAGGGGCCAGACTGTAAGATGCCCTATCCCCCTTAACCCTGTCAATTTTTCTCAAAACTAAAAGAGAACAGGAAGATCACGATGCATACAGACAACAATCAGGTACGGGTACGATTCGCTCCCAGTCCAACAGGCTACCTGCATGTCGGGGGACTGAGAACGGCATTGTTCAATTATCTGTTCGCGCGCAAACATGGAGGAGCATTCATCCTGCGGATCGAGGATACGGACCAGAAGAGGTCCATCCCCGGCGCCCTGGAAGATCTCATCACTACACTCACACGAACCGGCCTCCAACACGATGAGGGCCCCGACATCGGGGGAGATTACGGACCGTACATACAGTCGCAGCGGATTGACATCTATAAAGAATACACTCAGAAGCTCCTGGTTTCGGGGAAGGCATACTACTGCTTCTGCGACGAGGAACGGGTGGCCAGGATCAGAGAAGAGCAGCGGAAGAGAAAGCGGCCGCCGATGTACGACGGCAGATGCAGGGATCTGTCGGAGGGGGAGGTTGCAGACAATCTGGCCCGAGGGCTGCCCTGTGTCATCCGCCTGAGATATCCGAAAGAGGGAAAGACCGTCTTTGACGATATCGTGCGCGACAGGGTCGCCATCGACAACTCCATCGTCGACGACCAGATCCTGATAAAATCCGACGGGTTCCCCACCTATCACTTCGCGAGCGTGGTGGACGACCACCTCATGAAGATCACCCACGTCATACGCGGAGAGGAATGGCTTTCCAGCGTCCCGAAGCACATCTTTCTGTATGAATCCTTCGGGTGGGAGCCTCCGGTCTGGGTTCATCTGCCCCTGCTCCTCAATTCCGACCGGAGCAAACTGAGCAAGCGGCAGGGGGATGTCTCCGTCGAGAGTTACCTCGAAAAGGGATATCTCACTGAGGTGCTCCTGAATTTTATCGCCCTCCTCGGATGGCACTCCGCGGATGACCGGGAGATATACTCCCTCGGGGAGCTGGAAGAGGTATTTTCACTGGAGAGAATCAACAAGGCCGGAGCCGTGTTTGACCTGGAAAAGCTTAACTGGATGGGGGGGACCTACATCCGCCAGATGGACGTGGCATACATAGCCGACCAGTCGAGACGCTTCTTTGAAGAGGCCGGGATCGATATCAGCGACAACGAGAAATACCTGAAGGTCATCGGTACCGCCCGCGATTACGTGTACTGCCTTTCGATGATCGTCGAACATGCCCGGATGTTCTACGATACACCGGCCTCCTCGCAGGAGGACCGGGATCTTATAGAACAGGAAGATTCTCGGCGTATCTTTTCATACTGGATCGAGGCACTCGGCGAGCAGGAGACATGTTCCCTGGATGACCTATCAGCCCTCGTCAAGAAGGGCATCGGCGATCTGGGTATAAAGGGGAAGAATTTTTATTTTCCCATCCGCCTCGCGCTTTTCGGAAGCTGCCACGGGCCCGACATACCGACTCTCATAGATATACTTGGAAGGGATGAATCCGTAAAGCGATTGACCGACGCGCTGCACCTTGGACAATAGGAAGGAACTGTTCATACGGCCATAAACCCGACACTCCAGGGAAGTACCGTCGTGGTTCGTAGTCCCGTGCGCCGAATTACCTGGGTGTTTCCACGCTGATCGTATCGACCGGTTCAGTAGCCTCCGCTCTTCCCCATCATATCGTCAACGGCAACCTGTATCACCACCGTACGGGCAAGGGCATCCGCCGGGAAATTAAAAACCCCTTCCGAATAATGCCTCATGATGATTCTCAACGCCTCGCTTTTCAATTCGGGGTCTCTAACACATGAGGCCTTGCCAAATCCCACGACACTCCGGTATCGAAACCCCCACGTGCAGGACGCCTCTCCTGGAACAAGCTCATGATCCACATCCATCTCGAAACAGACGTTCCGGTTGTTCTCAAGAATCTCCAGCTTCCTGCCGCTCGGGGCACAATGAAAGTAGAGGCTGCCCGCCTCATACCCGAAGCAGAGCGGGACGACATAGGGATGGTCCCTCTCACAGAGGGCGAGTCTGCACACCTGTGCCCGGCGAATAATTTCTTCAATCTCCTCCCGTTTCACGGTGTCTTCTCCTCTCCGCAATTAATCTTGTGTTACACAGCCCTTGTCCGGATCAAATCGTCATGGAGCGGCATCATCTTTTGTCTCCTTTGTCTCCTTTGTTTCCTTACCCTTCTTGCGTGCAACATAGATGGTAAGGATGAGAATAATGGCCCCCACGAGGACGCTTATCTGGTCTTTGGAGAAGATCCCGTAGAGGAGGTCGCCTGCTCCCACTACCATGAAAAAAATTAAAAAATATCTGTTCATACCCCCTCCTTACCGATTAAGTTCCTGACATCAGCGATCTGGCCTCTCTGAAAATTCCTACCCGATAACCGTATTATGCACAAGA
>CAYXUH010000079.1:0-8348 GCA_964468685.1 uncultured Syntrophaceae bacterium
TCGAGAAACAGCACGACGATGAAAGCCCTGATGGAGGCCAACAAGATCAGGTCCAAGGATAAGATATATATTGGTCAGAAGCTGAAGTTATCTTCCGAAACCCCTGCCATACTTCAGGCCAAGCCGTTGGTGTATGTGGTGAAACGGGGGGACCGCCTGGAAGATATCGCCAGGAAGCACGGTACGACGATCCGGGCCTTGATGCAGGTCAACAAGATCAAATCCAGAAACAGGATATATGTCGGCCAGAAGCTGAAGATGCCGTACGTGTAGATACTGTTTAGTGTTGAATTTTTAATGTTGAATTAAAAACTCAGCATTCAACATTCAACATTGTCTTTCGAATTCCCCGGAAGCCTCATAATAGAACAGCCCACCCCCATGTCCCCTTTAACTTCTTCATCAGTTTATAATAAATGCTTTCTTCCTGAGTAATAATCAACAGTATCATGATCCCGAATACTCCCGGGATGACGATATCCAGTCATAACGCTTCAATGATTTTAGGTGTGACAGAGAGGTCTGTCTGAATTCCGCCTAAAATTCACATTTTCAGGCGATATACGTCGGAGAAAATCAGACAATTCTAAAAGTGTCCAATATCACGACTCGGCCTGCCAATAATCGCCTCTACCTACCCCATATTTTGCGGTCAAGATATTGTTGACATACAAGGCTCCGTTTCCTATAATCCCTTTCAGAAAAAGCAAGTTCTTATAAAATAAAAAGTTTTCTCTTCATATACTTTGCACACAAAGAAAGCTCTTATCAAATTTCATACAATGGGGGGTTGACATGAAAGCAGATTTGGGCCAGCGTGACTTTGATTTCGATTATGTCGTTATCGGATCCGGATTCGGGGGCAGTGTTGCGGCCATGCGCCTTTCCCAGAAAGGGTACAAGGTTGGAGTCATCGAGTCCGGCAAAAGATGGCATGCCGATGAGTTTCCCAAGAGCAACTGGAATGTCAAAAAATTTTTATGGTTTCCGAAAGTCGGCTGTTACGGCATTCAGCGGATGCATCTTCTGAGGGATGTGTTCATCCTGGCGGGGGCGGGTGTTGGCGGAGGAAGCCTCAATTATGCCAACACGATGTACACTCCCCCCGATGTCTTCTTCGAGCGCGACACCATCAAGCGTCTGGGCGGAAAAGAAGAATTCCTGCCTTACTACGACATTGCCAAAAAAATGCTCGGCGTTGTTCCCAACCCTGTTTCTACACCGCAGGACGAACTCTTAAAAGAAACAGCCGCGGAAATCGGCCGTGAGCAGACCTACACCACAACGGATGTCGCCGTCTTTTTCGGCAAGGAAAAAATGCCTGCCGAAGATCCCTACTTCTTCGGCGAAGGGCCGGACCGCGTCGGATGCGAACTGTGCGGCGAGTGTATGACGGGATGCAAAAAGAACGGAAAGAATACGCTCGACAAGAATTATCTTTATTTTGCAGAGAAATTCGGAACGCAAATCTTTGCCGAGCAGAAGGTCTATGACATCATCCCGCTGTCGCCGGACGGTGATCAGGGGTATATCGTCAAAACCAAGAAGACCACCGGCATGTTGGGCCGGCTGGCCGGCAAGACTTTCAAGACCAAAGGCATCGTCCTTGGCGCTGGCGTCATCGGCACGCTGTCCCTTCTGATGGAGCTTAAGCAGAATGGCCATCTGCCAAACATTTCCGACCATATCGGCGAATTTTCGCGTACCAACAGCGAATCCATCATCGGGGTCAAGGCGAAATCCAAAGACGTGGATTTCAGCAAGGGCGTCGCCATTACATCAAGCGTTCATCCCGATGAGAACACCCATATCGAACCGGTCCGCTATGGCATGGGCCACGACTTCATGGGATTGCTCACAGGCATCATGACGGAGGGCGGAGGCGTCCTGCCTCGCCAGGTGAAGGCGTTTTTCAATGCCTGCTTCCATCCCATCACTTTTTTGAGAGTATGCAATCCTGTCGGCTTCGCTCGTCGGTCCATCATTCTTCTCATCATGCAGACCCTGGATAACTATATCATCATCGAAAGAAAACGGAGACTCCTGTGGCCTTTCTCGCGCACATTGACGTCGTCATACGCTACGGAGAAAAAGAATCCCACCTGGATACCCATCGGCTACGATTTCGGACGGCGTTTGGCTAAAAGAATGGACGGCGTCGCCTGCAATATCACGACGGAAAATTTGATGGACGCGCCGATTACGGCCCATATCATGGGTGGCTGCACCATCGGGCAAGCCGGCGGTGACGAGGTTATCGACGAGGAAAATCATATTTTAGGTTATCAAAACATGCTGGTGTGCGACGCGTCGCAAATACCCGAGAATCTGGGCGTAAATCCGGCACTATCTATTTTAGCCTTTGCCGAGCGGGCGATGTCATATATCCAGCCGAAGAGCGGGAAGATCAGATATCTTAAAGCCGAGCAGGAATGGGGTGTAAAGGATTACCTGTCCAAGGAATCGAGGCATCAAACCCATCACGCAATCACTTAGCCGGAAGCATCAATTTTCTGGAGGAGGAAATTATGGCAAACGGATTTATGGGAAAGATATTGAGGGTGAATCTGACAGCGGGTTCAATCGCTGAAGAAGCCTTCCCGGAAAATAAAATGAGAAAATTTCTCGGTGGCGTGGGAATCGCCACCAGTTATCTCTACGAGGAAGTCCCTGCAGGTGTGGACGCTCTGGGGCCGGAAAACAAGCTCATCTTTATGACAGGTCCTCTCACCGGGACGGCGTCGGCCAGTTCGGCGAGATATTCTGTTGTCGCCAAGTCGCCTCTGACGGGCATCTGGGGTCATGGCAACTCCGGCGGCAACTTCGGCCCCATGATGAAAAGGAGCGGATATGACGGCGTCATCATTGAAGGCGTATCGCCAAAACCCGTTTATCTGGAGATTACCGACGGCAGAGCGGCCCTCAAGAATGCGGACCATCTCTGGGGGAAGAGCGTCAATGAGACGGAGGACATCATCCAACAGGGGGCTCCGCGGAAGCCGATTCTGGCCTCCATCGGCCCGGGAGGAGAAAACCTTGTTCGTTACTCCGCCATCATGAACAATCGACATCGCGCCGTGGGCCGCTGCGGCCTGGGCGCCGTTATGGGTTCCAAAAAACTCAAAGCCGTCGTCTGTTCCGGCAAGGAGCGGATCGGGCTTCATGACCCGGAAGCGTTCAGGGAGGTTTCCAAGAAGCAGATCGGCTACTTGAACGAATCGGTGCTCAAGGTGGGTTTTGAGGCGTTCGGAACAAATCTGGTCGCCGACATGGTCAACGCGCGGGGCGGGTATCCCACCCGGAACTGGCAGAGCGGCGTTTTCGATCAGATCGAGGAGATGAACGGCCAGGCCATGACGGAGAAGGTGTTGGTCAAGGAGCTGGCCTGCTTCAGCTGCCCTATCGCCTGCGGTCGTGGGACGGCCATCAAGGAAGGCAAATGGGCCGGACGGAGCGGCGAGGGGCCGGAATATGAAACCACGAACATGTTCGGCGCCTGCTGTGGCATTGCGGACATGAACGCGGTGACCATGGCCAATTACCTGTGCAACGATTACGGTCTCGATACCATTTCGACGGGGTCGACCATCGCCTTTGCCATGGAATGCTATGAAAAAGGAATTCTCACCAAAGAAATGACGGGAGGAAAGGAAATCCTGTTCGGCGACAGCGATATCATCGTGGAGCTGGTTGAAAAAATAGCCAAGCGGGAAGGCATCGGCGATCTCCTGGCGGAAGGGACGAAGGTCATGGCGGAAAAGCTCGGCGGCGGTTCGTCGGCATTCGCCATGAACGTGAAGGGTCTGGAGCTGCCGGCCTACGATCCCCGTGCCGCCAAGATTTGCGGATTGGGGTTCGTCACGGCAAACCGCGGTGGCGACCACATCACCGCCTTTATCGAAGCGCCGACGTTTATCGACGCCCCCATCCTGATCGTCGAAGAAAGCAGTATCGAAGACCCGCTCAATGCCAAACCGGAAGAAGCAAAGATTCTGGTGGACATGGAGGACGCCCTGACGTCGCTCGACGCCCTCGGGGGATGTAAATTCATGGGGGTCCTTCTCAAAGCGGAAGACCTCGTCGACCTCATCAGGAGCGCCACGGGATGGCAGGATTTCAGCACGGATGAATTCAGGAAATGCGGCGAGAGGATCTACAACCTCATCAGGGTCTACTGCAACCAGGGGGGCATCCGGAGAAAGGACGATGTGCTCCCCGAGCGGCTCATGAAAGAACCGCTGCCGAGTGGGCCAGCGGAGGGAATGGTCCTTGACGCGGATACGCTCGAGATGCTGAAGGATGCCTATTACCGTTACCGGGGATGGAATCTGGAGGACGGCGTGCCTTCGGTGGCCAAGCTTCAGGAACTGGGTCTGAAGGAACTCATTGAGGATGTGAAAAAAATGTAATTTCTGGAGGAGGAGCGCTGTGACCTATTCTGATAAACCCTGGCTCAAAAATTACAAGCTGGGCCCGTATAAACTCAAGGCGAGCTGCAAGCCCTATCCGGTAGAGCCGCTCTGGAAGGTTCTGGACAACGCTGCGGAAGCCGGGGGCGGCAGGACCGCCGTACAGCTCGGCGATCAAGCTATGTCCTATAAAGAACTGAGGGAGCAGGCCGACGCCCTGGCCTTTTCCCTGGTCGGCATGGGCATCCGGCGCGGAGACAGAGTTTGCCTCTTCCTGCCGAATTGCATCGAGTTCGTTGTCGGCGACTGGGGCATTATCAAGGCCGGGGGCGCCACGGTTCCCACGAGCACCATGAGGACGGACGATGGCCTCCTGCATGAATTGTCCCAGTCTGGCGCCCGGGCTGTCATCTGTTGTGAGGCCGATCTGCCGCGGGTCTTGGCGCTGAAAACCAAGACAGCTTTTGAGAACGTTATCGTCGTACCGGAGGTCGGGTCCGAAGGACTAAAAACCAAGACGCTTGGGGAAGGCGTTTTTGAATTCAAAAAGCTGATTCAGGAGAATCTTGGAAAAAAGGCAGTCGTGGATATCGATCCCATGAACGATCTGTGCGAGCTGTCCTTCACGGGCGGCGCCACCGGACTGCCCAAAGGCGTCATGATCACCCACTTCAATCGGTATGCCAACCTGGTCCATGGGCTGGGCTGGATGATGGAGCCGCTCTCCCGCGGGATCATCGGTAAGTCATCGGTCTTCATCACCATTCCCCTGTTTCATTCCTATGGGCACGCCCTCATTCACATGGCGGCTTACTGGAGACTGAGGGTCATCATCGCGCCGGACCCGCGCAACATCGAAGACATTGTGAATACCATTAAAGAGTACCGCCCGTTTCTCATCCCCACCATTCCAACACAGCTCATGCGCATCGGCAATTACAAGATCGGCCGGGTGAACTGCCTTTTCTTTTCCGGATCGGCGCCCCTTCCCGATTCCGTGCGGGAGGCGGTGATGAAAGACATGGGCAATCCCATTGGTGAGGGATACGGGTTGACGGAGACATCCCCCATCGCGACCCTCAATCCATCGGCATTTTCCAAAATCACCGGCTTCATGTCCAAAGAGAAGCGCGGGCTCGGAGTTCCGGTGCCCGATACCGATTTTCGGGTCCTGGACCCCGCTACGGGCGAAGATGTGCCTTTTGGTGAAACGGGCGAAATTATCATCCGGGGGCCGCAGGTGATGAAGGGATACTGGCCCGATGCGTCCGGACTCGCTGAAGGCGGCTGGTTCCATACGGGCGACCTGGGCTACATGGACAGCGAGGGTTTTTTCTATGTGACAGACCGGATCAAAGACATGATCAACGTGTCTGGGTTAAAGGTTTATTCCACTAAGGTGGATGATGTGATCTTCCATCACCCCGGGGTCCAGATGGTGGTAACGATCGGCGTGCCCGACCCTGACAAAGAGGGAAGTGAGCGCGTCGTCGCCATTGTCAGGACGAAAGAGGAATTTTCCGGAAAAGTCACCGCCGAGGAGATCATCAATCTCTGCAGGGAGAAGCTTGCCCATTATGAAGTCCCGAAGGTCGTGATTTTCAAAGATGATCTGCCGATGACCGTGACGGGAAAGCTCTGGAAGAAGGAACTCCGGGAGGAGTTTAAAGATGTCCTCCGCAAGAAAGCATGATCATAAGCTCAAACCATAGAAAGGAAGGTTTAAACAATGTCCTTACCGTACTGTACACCGGAATGGCTGGAGGCTTTTGAAAAGGCATACAAGGCGAACCCCAAGTTTGAGAATGACCTCAGGAAACTGACCACGACGGTTTACTTCAAGGTGCTTGCCGAGCCGAAGTGGGGAATCGATCAGACTATTCTCTTCGGCGCCGTGCTGGAATCCGGCAAACTCATAAGAACGGAATTTATCAGCGAAGAGAATGCCAGGAAAGTGGCCGACTTTATTCTTTCCGCCACGCCGATGGGGTGGAAGAGCATTCTTACGAAAAAGACGAAGTTTGTCACCGATTTCATGCTGGGAAAAATCAAGCTTGATCACGGCAGCAAGATAGGCGTCCTGGGTATTGCACCACATTCCAACACGCTGGTAGATGCCATGACGCAGGTCGAACTCAGGTTTCCCGATCAGATGACCCCGGAAGAGGTAGAACAGTATCGGGCGCACATGAAGGATTTTCGGGTCAAGCTGGGGGTGTGATAGCTGCTTGCTGAACTGCCGGGCCGCTACAGCAATGTCTCACGAGGGAAACGGCGGAAGGAAGGCAGCGATGATGCCATCCCTTGGATCCACGAACCGGGATGTGATGAAAAAGCCTTCCATCGAAACTGGGCTCGGTTGATACAGAAAATATACGAAGTGGACCCTTTGGTTTGCCCGAAATGTCAAGGCGCCATGCGCGTCATCAGCAGCATAGAAGACCGACCAGTAAACTGGAGAATTACTTTCTTTCGATCCGTAATGCTCAGTACTGATAACTTTTTACCGCTCACTCTTTGTAGATGAATGCTGTGATATTGGCTACAGGAGGGGGAAGATTAATGGCTTGTAGACTGTTCCTCTGTTGATAAAGGGTTTATCCGGGTGAAGCGATTGATGGATTTTTAAATTAGCCTGGCCTTTGCCGCTTCATCCTCCTTTATATGGTGTTTTCTTCCCGGAATCTTTTCAGGTCATCGGGACCGTACCCGAGGAGGTCGCAGTACACGGCCTCGTTGTCCTCTCCGAGAAAAGAAGCCCGCCGGGCAATCTTCCCCGGTGTCCTGGATAACTTGATCTCAACTCCCGGTATGGGGACCTTCCCTGTGCCGGGATAGTCAACCTCCACGAGCATCTCCCGTGCCGCTACCTGCGGGACTTCGAGCGACGCAGGGACATCGTTGACCGGACCGCAGGGAATGCCGGCCTCGTCCAGAACGGCCATGGCTTCGGCAACGGTCTTATCCTCAATCCACGCGTAGACCACCTCGTCGATGGCCGGATAGTTGCGATACCGCGACAGGTTGTCCTTGAAACGCTCATCCATGATCATGTCTTCCCGGTCAAGGAGACGACACATGCGCCGCCACAGATTGTTTCCGACTATATTGATCATCAGGAAGCCGTCTTGAGCGGGCGCGCTGCAGCAATAGGCATAAAAGCCTCCATTGCCAACGGCCTTTCGCACCTCTCCCCACACTCGATACTCGGCGGCACATCCCGACGCGGCGGCGATGCCGAAGGCCACATCGAAGAGGGCCACATCAACCAACTGCCCCAGGCCGCTTTGGGTGCGTTCATAGTAGGCCATCACGGCCCCGAGTGCCGCCCGGGCGCCGGTATTGAAGTCGATATATGAAGGACCCGCCCGCAGGGGCTCGCCGCCGGGATAACCCGTATAGCTCATCATCCCCGACATGGCTTGGGCGATGGCATCAAAGCAGGGACGCTCCGCGTAGGGGCCATCCTGACCGAATCCGGATACGGCCACGACGATCAGTGCCGGGTTGATCCCGCTCAGACGATCGTAGTCGAGCGTGTCGGCCTCTTCCGTCCCCTTGGGGTAATTGTGCACGAGGATATCGAATTGTTTCACCAGTTCATCGAGGAGCCGTTTCCCCGTTTCCGACCGCAGATTCAGGGTGATGTTCTTCTTGTTGCGCTGATAGGACAGACCGTAGATCATCGGCTGCCCATTGGGGGCAAAGGGGCCCAGCTCGCGGTCGATCTTGCCGCCGGGAGGCTCAACCCGTACGACCTCCGCGCCATGGTCCGCCAGGCACATGGCGCAATACGGGGCAGCGATATAACTCCCCAGATCCAGCACACGGATTCCATCAAGCGCTCGTTTCATCTATCGTACTCTCCTTTTTCGTATTCGGGCGGGGGAAAACCAGAGATACTTTCTATATCTGAATTAATTGTTATGTCCCTAAAAT
>CAYXUH010000080.1:0-6057 GCA_964468685.1 uncultured Syntrophaceae bacterium
GAGGGTAGGGCCGTTTGTACTAACTGAGCAATTCGGTAACTTTTTGAAACATGTCAGGGGAACATCCACGATGCAAACCGTCACCTTTACAGGGCGGGTTTGCTCGCGTGGGTGTTCCCCTTTTGTATAGCCGCAGGCCAAAGAGATCCCTCCATATCCAGTTTGCTGGCATATACGACAAGCCCTCGTTTTCGCCCTGCGCCACGTGTTGCTGAAGGGTGAGCGGTTTTGAGATACCCCAATATAATGACATTGAAGGGAGGATTGCTTTTGGTGAAGTTATTTTTCTTGACAGTAGTAAAAAAAGCAATATACAAATAGGCTTGATTCCGGGGGGGGTTACTTTTCGCTAACCCATCAAATTTTCAAGGGAAGAGGAAGGTATGTCTGATTTTAGAAAAATTACCATGGGCGATCTTTTGAGGGACACGGCGTCGAAATTTTCTGAGAACGACGCGCTTGTGTGCCCCGAGTTCGGTGTCAGGGAAACATACGATGAATTTTTGATCTCTTGTACGAGAGTAGCCAAGGGTTTCCTGGCGATCGGTGTAAAAAAAGGAGATCACGTATCTGTCTGGGCCACCAATGTTCCGCAGTGGACCCACCTGCAGTTCGGCCTCGGGATGATAGGGGCCATTCTGGTGACGGTCAATACCAACTACAAGTCGCACGAGCTCGAGTACATAATGAACCAGTCCGATTCAACAACACTGGTTCATATTGAGGGATACAGGGATACAAGCTTTTCGCGGATAGTGGAGGAGGTTATACCGGAGGCGGAAGGTGCCGGTGTGGGAAACATCCGGTCGAGCAAACTTCCCTCCCTGAGGAATGTTATATATATAGGAAATGGAGAAAAAGACGAGAGCCCCTTTTGTTTTGAGGATGTTGTACAGTTGGGCGAGGCGGTATCGGATGAAGAGCTGAGGGATCGTGAGTTATCTGTTGACGCGGACGACGTGGTTAATATGCAGTATACCTCCGGGACCACCGGATTCCCCAAGGGTGTTATGCTCACCCACCGCAATGTGATCAACAATGCAGGAATGGTGGGGGATGTTATGGGGATGACGGAGGATGACCGGCTTTTGGTCCAGGTCCCTCTCTTCCACTGTTTCGGTTGTGTCATGAGTTCGCTCAATTGCGTGTACCATGGTTCGACGATGGTCGTATTGGAGAGCTTCGATTCCCTCAAGACGCTGGAGTTCATAGAAACAGAGAAATGCACGGCTATCAACGGAGTACCCACGATGTTTATAGCCATTCTGGGCCATCCGGATTTCGAAAAATTCGATATGTCCTCCCTGAGAACAGGTATCATGGCGGGGGCGCTCTGTCCGGAGGAGGCGATGAAAAACGTCATGACGGGTATGCACTGCCCTGAAATCACTATCGCATACGGCCAGACCGAATCCTCCCCTGTTATGACGATGACACGCAGAGATGATCCGGTGGATCTCCGGGTATCGACGGTGGGGAGACTCCTTAACGGCATTGAGGGCAAAGTGGTTGATCCGGAGACGGGGGAGGACCTCCCCCCGGATACGCAGGGAGAGATCGTCACGAAAAGCCCCTGCGTGATGGAGGGGTATTACAAGATGCCCGAGGCGACCGAGGCTGCTATTGATGAAGAGGGCTGGCTGCACACCGGCGACCTGGGAACGGTGGACAGGGACGGTTATTTCCGGATTACCGGACGAATAAAGGACATGATAATCAGGGGGGGAGAGAATATATACCCCCGCGAGATAGAGGAATTTCTCCACAGTCACCCCAAGGTCAAGGATGTATATGTGGTTGGGATTCCCGACGAGAAGTACGGCGAACAGATCCTCGCGTCCATAGAACTGGAAGACGGTGAAAGAGCAATCGCGGACGAGTTCGAGAAATTCTGCACCGGCAAAATCGCCCGTCACAAAGTACCGAAATACTGGGAATTCAACGCGCCTATCCCTATGACGGCGAGTGGAAAGGTCCAGAAATTCAAGCTGGCTGAACAGTTTTTGGAGAGAAAAGGAACGTAGGGACAATTGTACTAATCCAGCAACTCGGTAGCTTTTTAAGTCCGGAAGTATGAGAATATCGTCGCATGTATGCGCGAACCGATCAGGCCCTATATCGGGATAAAAAAGCCGGCAAAAAATGTATCCGGACGACAGACCCCAAATAACAGACGACCGTTCAGTTTTTAATGGTTATTCCTGGACGGTCTGCCGACCCATTCAAGGTATTTCTTCGTCGCGTAGATGAGATCTTGGATGGTCGAGTATACCGGGAGCCCCGCCTTTCTGAATGAAGAGAAGACGGAGAGCCTGACGCGCTCCACATCCATATGGGCCTCCGCGAACTTCGATAGAACGGGGATTACCGGGTTATTACTCTGCCCGGCAATTTCGATGATGGTCTGCGGACCACTTTCTATCTTGTCGTGTTGCGATATCGTGATGAAGTCCGCCGAGAAGTAGGGGATGATGACGTCGATATTCTCATCCTGTGCCAGCGCCCTGATGGTGTGGGCCATGACGTCGAAGTCGAACCCAAAGAATCCGAGATCGACGGGATTGGTCGTGGATGTGTTGACTGCCTTGATCTTCTGGCTTATCATTTTCTGCGTTGCCGGCTGGAGTTCCGGAAGCGACAGGCCGGCGAGGGTGGCGAGATCGGTGAAGGACACACCAGCTCCCCCCCCCGCACCGAGGAACCCGAGCCGCGGTCCGTGCGGTGTTCTCTTTGCTGTCGCCATCATGACAAAATCGAGCATTTGCTCAAGGGTTTCCACCAGGACACCCCCGTGCTGATGTATGGCGGACGACCAGATTGCATGGTTGCTGGCAAGGGCGCCCGTGTGGCTTGCCGCGGCGCGTGCCCCCTGTTGAGTCATTCCCCCCTTCAAGATGACAACCGGTTTCGTGCGGGTTGCCTCTCCCAGCGCCTTCAGGAATTTACGGGGATTCTTGATGTCTTCCATGTAGCCCGCGATAACGCGTATCTTTTCATCACCCGCGAAATATGCAAGGTAGTCTTCGACGGCGACATCTATCTGGTTTCCGTAGGAGACGACCTTGTTGAGTCCTATCTCGCGGGCAATTGCCATCCCCACGAAATTGCTGGTCGTGCCCCCCGACTGCCCGAAAAAGGCGACCCCTTTCGGCATATCTCCTTGGGTCTCGGGGGTAAAACTGACGCGCGACTCCGCGCAATGGATACCGACACAGTTGGGGCCGACGATCCGGGTCCCACCCTTAGCCGCCTCCCGGAGAAGCTCCGTTTCGAGTGAGCGGTTGCCCAACTCGCTGAAACCTGATGTAAAGAAATGCAGGAACTTTACCTTCTTCCCTGCCGCGGCCCTGGTAACACCCAAGGCCTTCTCCGCGGGCACCGCCGCGATGACCAGATCGATTCCCTCCGGGAGATCAGCTATGGAGGCATAAGAAGGTATGCCGCTTATCTCTTGATATTTTGGATTTACCGGATACAACCTGCCCGTGTAGCCGCGCATCTGCATGATCTGAAGGTAGGGAATCTTTCCGCTTCCCATGTTTGGTGACGCACCGAGTACCGCAATGCTCTCGGGATAAAAAAGATTTCTCAGCTCCATGAACCCCCCATTCTTTCCCTGTGAACGTGCATTCATCTATTACCAATGTTACCGGTAGTCAACCAAAAAATACAGACGAGCGGAAAATTTCTCTGTTGACAAACGCTCATAAATATACACAAGCTATCAAGTTGCGTGAGAATGGCGCGATGCCTCGATGAACCAGCAGGTTGGTGAAATAGAAAGCAGCACCCTTCTTGAGAGAGATAGCGTGATAATATGGAAGACGAAAAATGGGAAGTTGCCCATGTGGCAGCGGGGATGATAGATGCGAAGATCGTGGCGGGGAGGCTTGAGACCGAGGACATCCCGGTGAGGCTCCAATACGAGGCGGTGGGTGTTATCTATGGCCTGACCGTTGACGGTCTCGGTGAGGTCAGGGTGTTAGTGCCGGCAGGTTACATAAAAAAGGCCCTGGAGGTGCTCGCATATCGTTATGAAGATACTGATATAGTTACGGATGGTTAGATATTGTCCCGGTCGCTGTTATAGATTCCGTCCAGCGGGGTCTTGCACGCGGGGCATTTTGACCCTCTCAGGTCTATATCCTCTACGTTAAATCCATATCTTTTGATCAAGAGCCTTCCGCAGTTCGAACAGTAGGTGTTTTCTCCCTCATCGCCCGGGATGTTGCCGGTGTAGACATACTTGAGGCCGGCCTCCTTCCCTATTTTATATGCCATATGTATGGTTTCCAGCGGGGTCGGGGGGAGGTTCTGCATCCGGTACTGTGGATGGAAACGGCTGATATGCCACGGGGTCTCAGAGCCGAGGGAATGGATATACCGGGCAATATCCCTCAGCTCTTCCTTGCCATCGTTCAGGGTTGGTATGATAAGGGTCGTCACCTCTATCCAGATGCCGAGATCTTTCATCCTTCTCAGGCTGTCCAGGACCGGCTGGAGCCGCCCGCCACAGTACTTCTCATAGAATTCGTTGCGAAATGACTTGAGATCGACATTCGCGGCATCGAGGAAGGGAGCGAGCACTTCAAGCGCCTCGCCGGTCATAAATCCGTTGGTAACAAAGATGTTTTTGATATCTTTCTTATGTGCTATCCTGCCTATCTCCAGGGCATATTCGAGGAATATCGTCGGTTCGGTATAGGTGTATGCAATGGTCTTTGATCCTGTCTTCAGGGCTCTCTCTATGATCTCCTCCGGCATGGAGCTGCGCCCGATGATCTTTCCCTCCCTGCCCGAGATCTGTGATATATCGTGATTCTGACAGAATTCGCACTGGAAATTGCACCCGACGGTGGCTATGGAGTAGGATTTTGACCCCGGATAGACGTGAAAGAGGGGTTTTTTTTCAATAGGGTCTACGCTTTCCGCTATTGATATCCCGTGTACCAGTGTGTAGAGTGTCCCGCTCCGGTTTTCTCGAACCCCGCAGATACCGAACTGTGACGGTGCTATTCGACACCGGTGGGCGCAGAGATGACACCGCACGTACTGGTTGTCCAGTTTTTCATAGAGGATCGCCTCTTTCATTCGTTTATCTTCCTTCGTGCGGCGCCGGGAGCGGGATATCCGCCCGCCGTTTTTTCCTTCGCTGGTTCCCCGAGGGGGTCCTGTACGGTCATTCGGGTGTAGACAATCGGGAATGCAAGCCCGACAAACGAACCAAAGGCATTTTTCATGATGGGGATCTTCTCTTCAACAGAAGAGGCGGCAGGATACCACGTTGGCGGAAAAAAGAGGACACTTCCCCACTCTATGGCAGTATCCGGGAGAGTCGATCTGACGAGGCGGATCAGTTCAGGGATACTTGAAGGGTGCCCGCTTGTGTGTGGATGCAGGGCGGTCCTTCTTTCGCCCTGTGTCGAGGACAGGGAATATCGGTTTAAGGTTCCGAGAAATATCCTGCCCCGGCACACTCTGACTGCCTCGTGTATCGTACGTTGGAGATTATGCGCCGGGTCGGGAAAGAGGAGGGTGACAATGTCAAACTCGTTGTCGGAAAAGGGGAGATCGTCACAGTCGCCCGGACAGAGATCGGCCCTCTGTCCCAACTTTTTCCGCGCCATATCCAGCATCTCGTGCGACGGATCGACACCCGTTACACTGCACCCTTTACCCCTGAAGAAGCGGAGATAATCGCCTTCTCGGCACCTTACGTCGAGCAGCCGTTCGCCATCTACAGGTTTCAGGAGCCGCTGAATCAGATCCTTCTCGCGTTTGTCTATGTAATATCTTGCTGGAGAACGCAATCCGATCGCCATACAATTACCCCGCGCTTTTACCCACACATACCGTTGACAGGCTCTTCTCCTACCCGCCGATTGAAAACATGTTCGTTGCGCACTTTCTTCTGTGTCCTTGATGACAATCTATCTTGTAACTGTCGGGTTTCTTGCTGATAAGGTCTCTTATGAGGACCTCCAGTTCGGAATCGGTGCACCCGGAGCGCATGGGTGTCTTGAGATCAACCGTCGGTTCATCGGCGAGGAGGCACGC
>CAYXUH010000080.1:6157-8161 GCA_964468685.1 uncultured Syntrophaceae bacterium
GGCATGAATTCGATGAAGCGTACCTGATAGGGTTTGTCTATGGTAAGTCTTGCAAAATCAAGTATTTCGTCGTCGTTGAATCCCTTGATCGCTACCACGTTGATCTTGATAGGTGAGAATCCTATTGCGTGTGCCTTCCGTATTCCCTTGATCACGCTGCCCAGGTCCCCCCCCCTGGTTATATCCTCGTATCTTTCGGGAACAAGGGAGTCGAGGCTTATATTGATCCTCTGTATACCAGCATCGAATATCCGCTCGGCGTGGTCTTCAAGGAGAACACCGTTTGTCGTCAGACTGATGTCCCTCAGACCCTCCACCTTCTTGAGGGAGGAGAGAAATTCTGTGACTCCGCGCCGTACAAGGGGTTCTCCTCCGGTCACGCGAACCTTTGTGATGCCGGTCTTGACAGCAACGCCCACAATTCTCAACATCTCTTCATACCTGAGGATGTCCTCATGACCGATAAAAGACATGCCTTCCTTCGGCATGCAGTACACACAGCGCAGGTTGCACCGGTCAGTGATCGATATTCTCAGGTAATTGATCTCTCTGTTATGCTTATCTATCATATACGATATCCTTGGTAACCTCCATCGCCGGGGAAAGGGAAGCCCTTTTCCTGACGGAGAAAAGGCTACATGATCGTCGAGCGTGAAATGTGAAGGCCTTTTCTAACACAATCGGGTATGCATAACAAGATATCCGCACGCTCAACCCGATCCGGGGCCCTGCAAGGTATACCGATTGCCCCCATCAACTTACAGCGCCGATTCGAGGGAGAGTAAGGAAGTGCAATTACCCTTTCCCTTTTACCATATTTTTGTGGGACAGCGCGATTTCTTTTGACCCTGTTATATGGTAGAAGATTTTTGCGGATTGTACCTTTTGGCCTGATGAACACTCTGTGATGGACGGCCGGCTCAGAGGATATTAAATATAATGGTTCGAACAATAACGATACTGTTTATCGGTATAGTCTCGATATCCTTTGCGGCTATATTTGTCAGGTTCTGTGACGATGTGCCGGCGATTATGATAGCCGCGTACCGGCTGGGTTTTGCGTCTCTTATCCTGCTCGTATTCTCCGGGATACGAGGTGTCTCCTTGAGGATATCCAGGAAAGACCTGCTCCTTTCGATCGCCGGGGGTGTATTTCTGGGTCTGCATTTCATATTCTGGATAACGTCACTGAAGTACACGTCGGTTGCGAGCAGCGTGGTCCTTGTCACCACCAATCCCATCTTTGTCGGCATCTTCTCCTATTTCCTTTTGAAAGAGAGGCAGCACGGAGAGATTATTGCCGGGACGATTCTGTGCCTCATCGGCAGTGTCGTGATCGCGGCGGGAGACAGCGGGATTCATTCCCTGATCCTGCTTGATGAAAAGGCGCTGGTGGGTGATGCCCTTGCTCTGGTGGGGGCGGTGATGGCGAGCGCCTATCTGCTCACGGGGAGCAAGGTGAGGGAGCGTCTCGACATACTGACCTATATAACCATCGTGTACACGACGGGGGCCCTCTTTCTGGTCGTGGCATCCCTTTTTGCGGGTACCTCTTTCACCGGGTACCGATCTTCTTCCTATATGTACATGGTTCTGCTGGCTGTCATACCGCAACTCGTGGGACACACAGCCATCAACTGGGCGCTGAAACACCTGAGAGCCGGTATGATCGCGATATCAATCCTCGGGGAGGCGATCGGGGCTACGATCCTCGCCTATCTCTTCTTCACCGAGACGGTCAGTACCTTCCAGCTTGTCGGCATGGTACTCATCTTTACCGCCATCATCATAGCGTCGAGGAAGGGTAGAAAGGACGAGATTGATTGAGCCAGCTCATCCGACCGGGGCCATACATGTCTGAAATGAGCTTTCTCCTTTACTCAGTAATGAGCAAAGCACGGTAGAGGCGCTCCCTTATAAATCAAGGGCTCCTCCGGTCTAGATTTATTATCGAGAGTCTGGCGATCAGCCTCACCAAGGGCAGCAGTTTGACCGTCGATATCA
>CAYXUH010000081.1:0-3521 GCA_964468685.1 uncultured Syntrophaceae bacterium
ATATATACTGTTGGGCATGAAGAACAATCAGACCCTACAACAATGGCACGCTTTGTTTCAATATTGATGATACAACCGAGTTTGTATCAAATTAGCTGATACAGAGAATCCGACTCATTGGTGCTCACGGACGCGATTGGCTTGCTCTATTTCACCCAGCTTACAAGAGGACACGCGGCCACATACCCGTGGGGATCACATTGCCTCCGGTACTCAACCAACGAGCCTGCTTTCTCGTGCATGTGAGCTCGGGGGATGAGCCACATCACCACTGGGCCGGCTCATAGACGCACATGGGTTCTTCGGCCAGGTAATCCCCGCCGATCTCATACGCGCGGGCACGGCACCCCCCGCACACCTTCAGGAACTCGCAGCGCCCGCACTTTCCATTGTACTTTCTCAGATCTCTGAGATCATTGAATATCCGTGAGTCGTTCCAGATGTCCTCAAACCTTTCTTCTTTGATCTGGCCGCAATCGATCTCGAGAAAACCGCAGGGCTGTACCTGCCCGGTATGTGAGATAAAGCAGAATGAACTCCCCCCCATACACCCTCTGGTCATCGAATGCAGAGGATTTTCGCTGACCGGCAATTCCTGTTTTCTTTCCTTCTTTTGCTGATGGAAGATCCGGTAGTACTGCGGGGCGCAGGTGGCCTTAAGTTGAATAGGGGAGGTGAGGCCCTGTTCGTAGAACCAGCCCAGTGTCTCCTCGTACTCCTCCGGCGAGATCTCCTGGTCCGCCATCTCCCTGCCGCGACCCGTCGGAACCAGGAGGAAGATATGGTGGGCGGCCGCACCCAGGCTGATCGCCAAGTTGAAGATCTCTTTAATACGGTCCAGGTTAAGCCGGGTTATGGTGGTGTTGATCTGGAATTCCATCCCCGCCCTCTTGAAGGCGTCGATCCCCGCCATGGAGCCCTCAAAGGCGCCGGGGACACCGCGAAAGGCATCGTGGCTTTCGGCATCGGGGCCATCGAGACTGATGCTGATCCTCTGCACCCCGGCCTTGATGGTCTTTCGCGCGATCTCATCGGTGACGAGGGTCCCGTTTGTCGCGAGGACCATCCGAAGGCCCTTATGCGTGCCATAAGAGGCGATCTCAAAAATGTCTTCGCGGAAGTAGGGTTCGCCCCCGGTCAGAATAATCACGGGGGAACTGAAGGCGGCTATATCGTCGATCAGTTTCCGGCACTGCGCGGTGTCAAGTTCCCCTTCGTACGGACCGTATTTCGACGACGCGCGGCAGTGCACACATGAAAGGTTGCATCTCCGGGTTACCTCCCAGGCGATCATGCGCAGCGTATGGGGCAGAATCAACGATTGTTTAGAAACCATAACTGACAAACCCTTGTGACGGGAGTATTCCCTTCTAGAACCGCAGCCGTTTAACGCAGCAGTGCGGCCGCCTCCTGTGCGAAGTAGGTGATGATGATATCCGCCCCGGCCCTCTTGATCGACACCAGGGACTCCATCATAGCCCTCCTACCGTCGAGCCAACCCCGTTCATCCGCCGCCTTGATCATGGCAAACTCGCCGCTGACGCTGTAGGCCGCCACGGGCAGGTCAAACTCATCCCGGGCCATTCGTATGATATCAAGGTAGGGAAGTGCCGGTTTCACCATGATGATGTCGGCCCCCTCTGCAACGTCGAGGGTGATCTCCCTGAGGGCCTCACGGCCGTTGGGGGGATCCATCTGATACGATGTCCGGTCACCGAACTGAGGGGCGCCCTCCGCGGCATCCCGGAAGGGGCCGTAAAAACAGGAGGCATACTTGGCCGCGTATGCCATTATGGGGATATCCTCAAAATCCTCTTCATCGAGGGCCTCGCGGATCGCGAGAACCTGGCCATCCATCATGGCCGACGGCGCCACCATGTCGGCCCCCGCACGGGCATGTGACAGCGCCGTTCGCGCGAGAACCTCCAGCGTGGCGTCGTTATCCACCTCGCTGCCGCTGAGGATCCCGCAGTGGCCGTGGCTCGTGTATTCACAGAGGCACACATCCGTAATGACCAGGATATCGGAGACCTCTTTTTTGATTCTCCGAATAGCCTGCTGGATAATCCCGTCCTCGATCCAGGCACCGGAACCCTCTTCATCCTTTGTCTCGGGTATTCCGAAGAGCAGGATCGCGGGGATCCCCAGATCCCGTATTTTTTGTACCTCCCCCACAAGGGTGTCGATCGACAGTTGAAACTGCCCCGGCATGGAGTCAATAGGGGTCTTCACCCCGCTCCCGTGGGTAATGAACAGGGGGCAGACCAGGTCGTCGACCGACAGTCTGGTCTCCCGGATCATCCTCCGGAGATTCTCGTTCTTTCTCAGCCGTCTCGGACGGTAGTCAGGAAAGTTCATACAGCACCTCGTATCTCTTCATCGGTCAGGTAACAGGCCGGGTCTGGCGCCCAGATGTCCCCGGCCACCGACTCGGCCCTCGCGCGGAAATTGCCCCCGCACACGTCGAGCCAGCGGCACTGTGCACACCGGCCCGTCACATATCGTTTCTTGTCCTTCAGTTGTGCCATCAGTTCGTTTGAGGTGTCCAGCCAGATCTCGCTGAAGGGGCGCTCCCTCACATTTCCGAAGGAGATATCCCGCCAGAACTGATCCGCGTGCACCTTTCCATCCCAGCTGACACACCCGATACCGCGCCCGGAGCTGTTCCCCTCGTTCATCTGGAGGAGTTCCAGGACCTCGGCCGCCCTTTCGGGATCTTCTTTGAGCAGACGCAGGTAGAGGTACGGCCCGTCGGCGTGGTTGTCCACGGTCAGTATCTCCTTGGGCATCCCCCTGTCGAAGAGATCGCGCGTTCTGTCCATGATCAGGTCGACGACCTCTCTCGTTTGGGCATGCGGCAGGTCGCTCTCCATCAGGGCGGAGCCCCGCCCCGAATAGACCAGGTGGTAGAAGCACGCCCGGGGTATATTCTCTTGTTCAATGAAATCAAAGATTGCGGGGATTTCGCCGTTGTTTTCTCCCGTTATCGTAAAGCGAACCCCCACCTTTATTCCCGCATCCTGGCAGTGCCGGATCCCCCTGACAGCGGCGTCAAAGGCCCCCTTCATCCCTCGGAACCGGTCGTGGATCTCCCCGATCCCGTCCAGACTGACCCCCATGTACGAAAGGCCGATATCGGCGAAAACAGCGGCCGTCTCCTTGGTTATGAGTGTGCCGTTTGTTGAGATGACCGCACGCATTCCCTTGTCCACGGCGAAGCTCACAAGCTCCGGCAAGTCTTCCCTCATAAGCGGTTCCCCCCCGGAGAAGAGGATCACCGGAGATCCGAAAGAGGCGAGATCGGCTATCAGGGTTTTCCCCTCCCCGGTGCTCAACTCGTCGGCGTAGAGTCTGTTCTGAGAGTTCGAATAACAGTGCACACAGCGGAGATTGCATCTCCGTGTGGCATTCCACACCACCACCGGACGTTTGTCACGGGAAAACTGGAGGAGGTGCGAGGGGAGCCGATCCGACTGCGCCCCATACCGGAGGACATCGGAGAGCTCAACCCCTCCGCAGTA
>CAYXUH010000081.1:3621-8127 GCA_964468685.1 uncultured Syntrophaceae bacterium
TCTATCGCCTCCACCAGACCGGGAATCGAATAGGGCCCTTGCATGATATCGACGCGCAGGCCGGCCTCTTCGCACGCGCGCTGTGTCACGGGACCGATACACGCGATCTTGATATGACCAGGGATCGCCGCCCGGCCCCCGGTGATATCCATAAAGTTGTTCACGGTGGAGGGACTGGTAAAGGTCAAGACGTCAACCTTTCCCCCCTCCATCAATTCTCGAAGGGGCTTTCCGTCACCGCCCGGAGATACCGTCTGGTAGGCTGTGGCGACGTCAACATGGGCGCCCATCGTCGAGAGGCCCTCGGGGATCACGTCTCCGGCGATCTCGGCCCGCGGTAGGAGAATCTTCTGACCCGCGATGTCATGATTTTTAAACACCTCGACAACCCCCTCGGAAAGATACTCATCGGGAACGAGGTCCACGGGGATATGGTACCCTTCCACGCAGGTCCGCGTGGCCGGGCCTATGGTGCAGATGCGAATCCCTTTGAGGTCCCGTATATCACCCCTCGCACCAGAGAACCGTTCAAAGAAAGACCGCACCCCGTTCGCGCTGGTAAAGACGATCCAGTCATATTGTTCGATATTCTCTATGGCCCGGTCCAGGTCGCCATAGTCGTCCGGCGGAGCGATCCTGATGGTCGGGAAAGAGATAACTCGCGCCCCCTTCTCCCGCAGAAGCGCTGAGAGTTCTTCCGCCTGTTCCTCCGGCCTCGTGATGACGATCCCCTTCCCGAAGAGGGGCTTCTTTTCAAACCACTCAAGCCGCTCCCGCAGACCGACGACCTCTCCCACGACACAAATGGCGGGGGGTGAAAAGCCTCTCTCCTCGGCCAGGGCGGCTATAGTATCGAGAGTCCCCGTCAGGGTCTCCTGATCCGGCGTTGTCCCCCACCTGATCAGCGCCACCGGGGTGGCTGGGTTCCTCCCGTATTCAATAAGACCGGCAGTAATCCGGGGAAGATTTCTCACCCCCATGAGAAAGACGAGGGTCTCTATGGCGGATATCCGTTCCCAGTCGATACGGCTCTCATCCTTTGTGGGGTCCTCATGTCCCGTCACAAAGGCGATCGTGGAAGTAAAGGCCCTGTGCGTGAGGGGTATCCCTGCATAGGCCGGAACGGCTATCGCCGATGTCACCCCCGGCACTACCTCAAAGGGCACCCCCGCCTCCTCGAGAATTTCGGCCTCTTCGCCCCCCCTCCCGAAGATGAAGGGATCTCCTCCCTTGAGCCTGGCCAAGGTATTGCCCTTCAGGGCCTCTTCCACCAGGATCCGGTTCAGTTCTTCCTGGGATATATGGTGCTGCCCTCCTATCTTGCCGACGTAGATGAGCCGCGCGGCCTTCCCGGCGCGCCGCAGTATCTCCTCGCTTACAAGATAGTCATACACCACCACCTCGGCCCTGCGGAGACACTCCAATCCCCTTACCGTTATGAGGCCTGGATCACCTGGTCCCGCGCCTATGATGTATACCGTTCCGGGCTTTTTCATATCCGGCCCCTTTTTTCCACACGTTGACATCCTACGTATATACCTCATCCAGGACGGCCTGCCCTCCTCTCGACAGGATATGCTCCGCGAGGGTGCAACCCATATCCTCCCCATCGGCACTATTTCCCCTGATTTCGTCCATAATCATAACCCGTCCGTCGACAGATCCGACGAGTCCCCTAATGACAAGGGTGTCTCCCTGTTTTCTGGCAATGCCCGCTATCGGGACCTGACACCCCCCGCCCAGACGCCTCAGGTACGCGCGCTCAGCGGAGATCTCGACTACCGTATCCAGATGGTTGAGAGGGGAGACCAGGTCGCGGGTTCCGGTATCATCTTCCCGCAGTTCGATGCCCAACACACCCTGCCCGGCCGAGGGCATCATCACCTCGAGGGGTATGTACTGTGATATCTCCGCGGCGCGTCCTATCCTCTTCATTCCGGCCGCCGCTATAATAATCCCGTCCAGATTTTCCGTTATAATCTTTCGTATTCTCGTGTCTATGTTGCCACGTATGGCCACGATCTCTATATCAGGCATCAGGGTCCTGATCTGCATTCCTCTGCGAAGGGAGCCGGTGCCTATCCGCGCCCCTCTGGCAAGTCCTTCGATCTTCCTGCCTTCCCTGGAAATGAGCACGTCCCTCGGATCTTCCCGCTCCGGCACTGCCCCGATCACCAAGCCGTCGGGGAGGTCCACGGGGACATCCTTCATGCTGTGGACCGCCATGTCTATGTCGCCGCGCAGCAGGGCCTCCTCTATCTCCTTGACAAAGACCCCCTTGCCCCCGATCTCCACCAGGGCAATATCCTGCATCCGGTCTCCGCGTGTCCTGATCGGGACAACCTCCACGGATATATCCGGATACAGGCTTTTCAGGCGATCCGCAATCCCGTTGGCCTGCACAAGGGCAAGGTCGCTTCCCCGAGTTCCTATCCGTATCTTTCCGATTGTGCCTCTCCCTTCATCCGCTCTCCCGGCGGGTTTTCCGGTGCCAACCGTCCCTGATCGGGAATCGGCACTTTTTCATCATTTTTTTAATATACCACAAGGGCGGAAGATGTAGCAGAAAAGATTCCCATAAAGCAAACAAACTTTTGACCCCTGCACCCAGGCACCAGAGGTGGTAGGAACACAACAAACAAGAGCATTGGAGTGATTTATGCTAGAGACATCCCCTCAGGTGCCACAGGATAAGCTGAGAGTATACCACCCACTTGTCCCTTAGGCCTCTGTTCGCCCCTGCGGTCAGGACAGCGCCGACAGATGTCAGCAGCCAGTTTGCGATCAGCCGGATAAAAATAACGAAAAAAACGGCCTTATTGTAGGAGCGGCCCTTCCATTTACCGAAAAACCGGTACCGGGAGCGATAAAAGACCAGCCGGGAGCGGATATCCCGTCCGATGCTCTTCCCCTGCAGGTGGTAGATCCGTGCCGACGGAATGTGATAGACCTTCCATCCGGCCTGATACATCCGAAAGGCCCAATCCGTCTCTTCAAAAAAGAAAAAGTACCCCTCGTCGAGCATCCCTACCTCATCCAGGGCCTTCTTGCGGACAAGCATGCAGGCACCGATGACCGACGCAACGGCAAGGGGCGCCTTGTGTTCATATCTCTTGCTCGGGTATCTTTTGGGGAAGAGGCTCTCGAAGAGGGGCGCGTTCATGAGGAGAGAAAAGATAGTGGGGAAATTTGCTATCGAATTCTGACGACTTCCGTCCTCATTAAGAAGCTGTCCACCGGCCATGGCCGCCCCATCGTGGTTTTCCATAAAGGCAAACAGCTCGTGCACGGCACCTTCGGTCAGGACCGTATCGGTATTGATCAGAAGGGCGTAGCAACCTCTCATAACCTTCAATGCCTGGTTGTTGGCCGCGCTGAATCCCCGATTCTCGCTGTTTTCTATGATATCGACACCGGGGAATGCCTCACCCACCATGGCAACACTGCCGTCCTGGGATGCATTGTCTACTAGAATTATTTCGAAGGTCACATCCCTGACCGTCTTATAGATGGATTCCAGGCAGTCGCGCAGGAGCTCCCTCGTGTTCCAGTTGACTATGATAATCGTGATATCCATGCGACAGCGATTCCCTGACGACTCCGGTCTGATACCCTCGCCTGTTTGTTCAGTTTACCCAGTTTGACATATGTAAGAGATGGGGTTCTTTCGTGAAAATTGAGCATTCGTATCTCAGCTATCAACCTTTTCTCTTTCACGCAAACCAGCCTCCCACGATTTTGCATGTTTCAAAAATATATACCATGCGGAGTTCATGGCGATAACAAGGCCTGCAATCCCGTCAAGAAATCCGAGCTTCCACAGATAACACTCCAGAAATTTTCCAAAGGCATGGAACACGCCTGCTATGACAAACCAACTGCCTCTGGAAATCTGCTGCCGTGCGTAAACATCTGAGAAACTGTTTATTGTTACCACTTGATCTGAAACTCCACGGTACACATAGTGAAAGATTGGATTTGTCAGTCGTTCTATCTTTCCTTCAACCACCAATTTGTCGTGGGGATCTTCACCCTTCCATGTCCCACTCCCTCGACGGATAAGTCGAACTTTGCGATCCGGGTACCACCCGCCATGTTTTATCCACCGCCCAAGATACCTTGACAATCTTGGCATGGAAAAGGCGCATACATCCGGAGAGACATTTTTTATTGCTTCCAGGATCTCTTGCGCAAGCGCCCCAGAAATAGATTCGTCAGCATCAAGACTGAGTATCCATTCTGATGTCGTTGAATCCAGGGCAAACTGTTTCTGGGCAACATGTCCCGGCCATGTATTGAATAAAACCTTTGCGCCTGCTTTTTTACAGAGTTTCTGGGTACCGTCGGTACTACCAGAATCTACGACAACAATTTCATCGGCAAGAATAGCTGCGCTGGCCAGCAACAAGCCGATACGATCCGCTTCATCCTGCGCAATAATGGCGACACTAATCTTTGTTTTTTCCATTTTTTAAGGGTTTTCACATTTCGTTAAGTAATTAGACC
>CAYXUH010000082.1:0-7887 GCA_964468685.1 uncultured Syntrophaceae bacterium
TTTTTAAACAAAACCGAGATACTTTTGCAAAATAGAATTATCAGGTTTACGCCTAATTTTCGGTCCATTGTTAAGGCCTATAGCTTTTAGAAATAGGCATCAAACTCACCTCAATCATTCAACAATTTGTCCATAAGCTCATCCATCCGCACCGTGGCGAAGCCCGAGGCATAATCCGACATCCCGTACGGTATGATAAGGTCACCATTACGAATGAGAGAGCCGCAGGAATAGACGACATTCGGGACGTAGCCTTCCCTCTCTTCCTCATTGGCCATCAGCAGCGGTTCCTTCAACTGGCCGATAATGTGAGAGGGATCCTCCAAGTCGAGCAGGACGGCCCCCAGGCTGTATCTCCTCATCGGCCCCACCCCATGGGTGATCAGAAGCCACCCCTTCTCCGTTTCAAGGGGCGAGCCGCAGTTCCCCAGTTGAATGAACTCCCAGGGATACTGGGGCTCCTGTATCTTACTGGCATCTTGCCAGACGTGGATGTCGTCGGAAAACATCAGGTAATTATTGAACCCGTCATAGCGGGAGAGCATGGCGTATTGCCCCCTGATTCTTCTCGGGAAAAGGGCCAGGTTCTTGTTCTGGGTATACTCGCCATGGATAGGACTTATCTTGAAATGATAGAAGTCTTTCGTCTCTATCGATTTAGGCATAATGGTATATCCGTCATACGCCGTGTATGTCGCAAAATAGGTAACGCTGCCGTCATCGTCGATAAATTTTACGAACCGCGCGTCTTCGATGCCGTTGCTTTCATGGGGGGAGACCGGAAAGATGGCACGTTCAGATATGTCGGTGTCCAGGGAAAAGGTGATCTCATAATGCGAACTGGCCAGCCAGTTCATGGAATCGATTACCTTCTTTTTGGTGTAGGTGAGGGGTATGTCTCTGGTGACCCCGGCAATGCTTTCCTGCAGGTCGCAATAGAGAAAACTGTCGCCCAGCCTGTCCATAACGGCGCCGACGATATCTTTCTTGACATGCATCTCGCGCAGTTTTTCCAGAAACTGCTCCTTGTCATACACGTGGAGCTTCAGGGCCTCGGGCAGATCAACAAATCTTCCGGCGGGTTTGAAGATCAGCTCGTTGTCCCGGGTAAGGATGCCGCTCCTGAAGACAATGGATGAGATATGCCCCTCCCCGACCGCACGAAAACTGACGATAACGCGTGTTCCCCCCTCGTCGCGGGTTCCTTGGTTGGGGTCTTCTATGATTGAGGGATTAAAAAAAGCGGCAGCCTCGATGGCGTATTCCAAGGTAAAGTAAGACCCGATCAGCAGTTTCCTTTTGAGAGACAGAGGCTTTGAAAATATGCCGGGATCCGATGCCAGGATGTCTTTTACGGTATCAAAATTTTTCTCAAATATTTTAGTGATGTTGCGGTGCCGGCTTGAAAAATCCATCAGGACTTCGTTGAGTGCTATATCAACCTTCTGGTCGGAGAAGGCCAATATCCGGTTGATGATAATTTTTGCCCTCTTCCCATCGCCGGAACCGGGCAGATAGAACTTGGCAATGACCCGCGTTGGATCAGGATAAAATTTGTTTGGTAATCGTTTTACAGTTAAGCCCATTGTCGCCTCGTATAGGAATATATTTCGGTTTGTAATACAAAGAACTCAGCATGTCCCTTTTTTTTGCTGATGGCATGATTTCCGGTGGGCCGGTGGAACGCCACATGTCAGTAGCCGACTATTCCCCCCCTAATTCCTTTGACCTTTTTGTCGCGGCCTCCACTGCCGCAGCGAGGGTTTCACTGATTTTCCCGGCCTTGAGCACCTTGATGCCTTCTATGGTGGTTCCCCCGGGGGAGGTGACCATGTCGGTGAGCTGGGCCGGTGTCTTGCCTGAGTTGAGACAGAGTCTAGCGGCTCCGAGCATGGTTTGGGCCGCCAGCTTCAGGGCAGTCCCGCCCTCAAGCCCTTGATTGACACCAGCCTGTGCCAGCGCGTCTATGATGATGAATCCGTAGGCGGGGCCGCTCCCGCTGAGACCGGTGACCGCGTCGATCAGTTTCTCTTCGACGACAACGCTCATTCCCACGGAGTCGAATATCCGGCGGGCCGCGGTGATATCTCTTTCAGTGGCGTTCCTGCCGCCGGCAAGGGCCGCCGCCCCTTCTCCAATGAGAGCGGGGGTGTTCGGCATGACCCTGATGACGCGGGTCTCTTCCCCCAGAATTTTCTCCATAAACCCGAGGGTAACACCCGCCGCGATGGAGATGATGAGCTTGCCTGACGCGGCATCGGCCATGTCTTTCAATACCTCTTCCATATTTTGGGGTTTGACCGCCAGGATAACGGTGGCAGAACCCTCCACAGCGGCCGTGAAATCTTCCGAAACACCGACATGAAGGGTATCCCTGAAGTGGTCGAGCCGTTCCTTTCGTATGTCATGGACGGTTATATCCCCCGCACGCGCCAGGCCGCCTGCAATAATTCCCCCGGCGAGCGCCTCGCCCATGTTTCCTGCTCCTATGATACAGATCTTCTCTTCTCGCATCGTGGTGTGACAACCTCCCTGTCTGCAAGGAACGGGGGAAACCTCCCGCCCTTTATGGAAAACATGTCTTGACTTTTAAGGTGGCAATTACTATTCATAACTTATTTTAATCCAAAGGGGAAGCGATGTTTGTCGTAGGAAATTTCATAGAGGCGATTGCCAGGATTATCGACATAGGGCTTACGTTGTATATGTGGCTTATTATCATACGGGCTATTATCTCCTGGGTAAACCCCGACCCCTATAATCCCATAATCCGGTTTTTATATAGCGTAACGGAACCGGTGCTCTACCAGGTCCGAAGGCTGATCCCGATGAAGGGCATCGGTATAGATTTTTCCCCGATTATCGTGATTCTGGTCATTGTGTTCCTGCAGTCTTTTCTTGTGAGGACCATGCTGCAGCTCGCGGTTAATTTCAGATAGCAGTCTTTCCGGGTACGCACAGCAAGGGGTGGTTATGATCCCGGTCGGTGAAACAGCGGATGGTGTCGTGTTCAATATCAGGGTTATCCCGCGCGCATCCAGATGCGAGCTTGCGGGCGTCCAGGGCGACGCGCTGAAGCTCAGGATAACGGCGCCCCCCGTCGAGGGTGCGGCCAACAAAGAATGCATACGCTTCCTTTCAGACGTACTGGGCGTGAAGCGATCTCAGATAAAGATCATAGCCGGGCACCGATCAAAGAACAAGAAGGTTTCCATCTCGGGGATACACAGGAAAGACATTGAAGGTGTGGTGTAGAAGAGGAAAGGATTCTTTCCCTACCCGCATGAGGAGGACAGGGGATTGTTGCGACATATCTTCAGAGAAAATCTGCAGAAACGACTCGTATTGGGATTCCTGGTGGCTACCTGTCTCACCGGTGTGGTGGCTACGCTCGTCGGCATAAAAATAATCAGCAGCAATACCATGGATGAGGCGCAGAGGAAGGTCCAGCAGGACATAAACACGGCGAAGCTCATCTATGGGTACAATATGGAACGGTTGGCCTTTCAGATCCGCTGTGTTGCCCTGCGGTCTCCCCTGGGAGACGCGATTTCTTCCGGTGACGTATCCTCCCTGGGAGACCTGAAGAGGCTCATACGCAGGGGAACAGAAACACCGGATGAACAGGGGACCAACTGTATATGTATTGACATGCTTTCACTGGTTGATGCAGAGGGCACCGTCCTGTACCGGGCCTCCAACCCGGCTGTCAAGGGAGACAATGTCTTGTGGGACCCGGTCATACAGGAATGTCTCGACAAAAAAGCATCCCTGTCGGCAACGGAACTAATCCCCCTGGAAAAGATACGACGGGAGAACCCTCACCTTTCGGAGCGCCTTGCAATACCGATCGTAAAGACGCCTCAGTCGATAGAAATCGGTCAGGAGAGCCTGTCCGAGGGAATGGTGCTCAGAGCGGCCTATCCCATCTTTGACGCGCACGGTGATCTCAGGGGCGCGCTTGTCGGGGGCGTCTTGCTGAACAGAGATTATGCCATGGTAGATAAGATAAAAGAGACGGTATTCCATGACGAAAAATACGAGAATCTTGATATGGGATTTGCCACAATATTCCAGGGGGGGGTTCGCATATCCACCAACGTGATGACGGAGGATTCCGAGAGGGCGATCGGTACGGTTGTCTCCAAAGAGGTATATGAAAAAGTTGTTGAAGAGGGCAGGGACTGGGTTGGAAGGGCCTTTGTCGTCAACGATTGGTATCTCAGCACATATGTGCCGATATATAATATAGACAATGACATCATAGGAATGCTTTACGTTGGTATACTGGAGGCGAAATACAACGACATGCGGCTCTACGCCATGTGGGTCTTCCTGGGTGTCACGACCCTCGGCATGATCGTTGCCTTCATTATCTCGTTTCGCATGGGACACAGCATTATAGAGAGGATACGCATACTGAAACAGGCCACGGAGACCATAGGGACCGGGGATCTCGATTATCGACTCCCCTCCAGCAGGTCCTCCGACTTCGGTATGCTGGACGAGGCCTTCAATGATATGGTCACGTCACTTCGGGATCGCGATGAAAGGCTTAAAAAGGCCCTTCGGCAGCTGACGGAAACGGAACGCCTAGTCTCCCTCGGGCAGATGGCGGCCGGGGTTGCCCATGAAATGAACAATCCCCTCGGCGGCATACTCCTCTACAGTAACCTCGTCCTGGAGGAACTCCCCGAGGACAGCACGGCGCGGGAGAATATGGACAAGATCGTCTATCAGACAAACCGGTGCAAGGAGATCGTTCAGAACCTCCTCGATTTTGCCCGGACCCCTTCGGGCGAGATGTTGCCGCTCGATATAAATGAGGTACTTCTGACATCGCTGAGTCTGGTGAAGGACCAATCGATGTTTCGAGGAATAGAGATAGAGACAGATTTCCCGGAGGGCCTTCACGAGGTGCATGGCGACCGCTCACGCCTGGAGCAGGTCTTTTTGAATCTGTTTATCAATGCCTCTGATTCGATGGCCGAGGGGGGCAGGCTGACGGTGACGACAAGGATGACCAGCAGGTTTCCCTCCGATGCTGAAGAAGGTACGGAGATGGAGAGGATATGCCTCCTGGCCAGTCCCCATACCATCAAGATCACCATATCGGATACGGGAAAGGGGATAGACAAGGCCTATCTGGCCCATATATTTGAGCCGTTCTTTACCACGAAGGACCCGGGGCAGGGGACCGGTCTGGGCCTGTCCATTGCCTATGGGATCGTTCGCAAGCATGACGGGTTTGTCGATGTGGAGAGCGAACCCGGGCGGGGAACGACCTTTTTTATTTTTCTGCCCGCCAAGGGGGACGGCGAATCCGCATGGAACAAGATTATGGGGGACATAGAGGTTGGTTGAGAACATTGCCAAGGCACTGATTATTGATGATGAAGATTCTATACGTGACGGGTGCCGCCAGGTGCTTTCCCGTATGGGGTGCATGGTGGATGATACGAATGATGCCACCCGCGGTCTTGAAATGGCGCTCGGTGATACCTATGATCTTATCCTGCTTGACGTTCAGATGCCCGGGATCAGCGGTCTGGATGTGCTGAAAAGGCTCAAGATGGAATCTGCCGTATCCGCCCGTATCATTATCATTACCGGATACGGGACTATAGAGATGGCCGTCGAAGCGATGAGACACGGTGCGGTTGATTTTCTGGCGAAACCGTTCAGCACGGCCGAACTGAGAGATGCGGCTGCCAGTGCTCTGAAAGCCCGTGACACGAGAAGATCAGATGATCTCATTCCCGAGCTTATCGGGGACAGTGACTGCATGCGGAGGTTGAAGGACACGATCAGGAGGGTGGCATATACCGACAGCACGGTACTGATCACCGGAGAGAGCGGAACGGGAAAAGAGCTTGTCGCCCGGGCGATACAGAAATTCAGTGTCAGAAAAGATAAACCATTTGTTCCCGTCGACTGTTCCTCCCTCGTGGAGAATCTGATGGAGAGTGAGCTGTTCGGTCATATGAAGGGCGCGTTCAGCGGAGCGACGCAGTCGCGCGAGGGGCGCTTTCAGATGGCGGATGGGGGTACGCTCTTTCTGGACGAGATATCCAACATATCTCTCGGGACCCAGGCCAAACTCCTGAGAGTTATTCAGGAGCGGGAAGTCCCGCGAGTCGGCAGCTCGAAGGCGGACAGGATTGATGTCAGGCTCATAGCGGCGACCAACAAGGACCTGAGGGCGCAGGTGGCCTCCGGGGAGTTCAGGGAAGACCTCTTCTATCGGATATCGGTGGTCCCGATAGAGATACAACCCCTCAGGGAGCATCCGTCCGATATTATTCCCCTCGCGCGGCACTACCTGGACCTGTACACAAAGAGGCATAAGAGTAAGGGGCGACGGTTTTCGAAGGAGGCGCAGCAGTCGTTAATGTCGTACACTTGGCCCGGAAACATCAGGGAAGTGACGAATACCATGGAACGCCTCTCCGTGCTCTGTGATAATGAAACGATCGATCTGTCCGATATCCTTTACTACGGACAGGATGCGGACACAAAGGCACCCGTGGGGGACTCCCACACCGGAAGGATGACCCTCGTGGATGTCGAGAAGGAACATATCAAAAGGGCTCTGAGCCACTTCAATTTCCAGATAGGCAAGACCGCAGCCTTTCTCGGTATCGACAGAAAAACACTGAGGACGAAGATAAAAAACTACGATATAGACCCGGATAGATAAAGGGGTCTTCAGAACGACACAACCCGTTCTATCTTCACTTCGGGGTAGATCTGCCCCGGCACCGGCGGCATGGAGTTATACACCCATTCTATGTCTATCGCGCCCAGCCGTATGCCCCTGTGCCGCGCAAGGCCCGTGAAGATTCCACGGATCAGGATGTCTTCCATATCCATGGTGAGACCGAACACCGCCACGGCGGTGCCTTTTTTTATCGCTTTCAGTTCTCGTCCGTAGGCCGCCGTCGAAAAGACCAGCCTCCTGCTGTCCGATGCACGGCATTGCAGAAGTGGCACAAGGGTGGGAAAGCCGTCTTCCCCCACCCAGGAGATGAACTTCAGGGAGCTCAATCCGTTGAAGAGTGCCTCCCCCCAGGGTTTCAGTATGGGGCTCTCCGTGCCTGTCCGGGCGCCGGACCGTGCCGCCATCGTAAGCAGGGATGCCGCGGCGATACGGGCCAATGGCAGCCCCTCCCTGCCGTATGTCTCAACGAGGTCCATGTAGTGCACGGTATGTATGCCGAAGTAACTATTGTACCTGAACATGGGTTTTCCGTTGAACATCTCGTAGTCTTCCCCCTCTCGCGCACAGTGCGTCCACGAGGCCTTTCCCCGCCAGAGCGCCTTCTCCAAGGTCATGATGAGAAAGGCCGTCCGGGGATTTGTCCTGACGTTCTTTTTGCTCATACCCTCCGAGAACTGAGCCCATATTACCTGTGAGGGGTTCTTCGCCTGGAGGGCGGTAATCAGTGTGATGTGCGGGAGGCCTTCGGAATTGATAGTAGCGATCAATCCGACCTTTGCCTCCGGCTCAAATTCCTTCATGTCATGGATATCAAATTTTTCGAACGGCTTCATTCCCGTTGTTCCTCCATCTTTGTCGGCCCGCTCCAGCGGACGATTTCCGGGTTTACCTCTCATTCCGAGAAACAAGGCTTTAGATGATCAGACCATAATCCCCCTCCCATGGTTACAGCTGTTAAAAGCAAATATGACGCATTCAGGATAAATAAAATATTGTAAAGGACTAACTCCATTATGAAATCTTGTCAAGAAATATTGCCATGAGACTTTCAAACTGTAATAATCGATTTCTCCCCGTAATTATTCTAAGGACTTGTAGGGGGAGACAATGTCGGCTCATGCCATATTTTCATGAACCACACTCATTCAGTTCAAATACAAGTCGAG
>CAYXUH010000083.1:0-7779 GCA_964468685.1 uncultured Syntrophaceae bacterium
GGCATAATGTGAATCACCACCGAGGCAAGGACCATAAAACGTATGGCCTCTGCAAGATTGAGGCAGAGGAGAGATCGGTCTTTCAGGACATGCCAGATCGTTATTGATGATCCCATGGCCTGAGAGTCATCACGGATGGCTGGACCATCAGACGATGCACCGTCGGGAAGATAGCCATACTGCTGGGGGGAATCCCGGATGATAAGTGCCAGGGGTATGCCGATGATCCACATACCCAGACCTAGGGCGATCAGGACCGTTCTCCAGCCACAGGCATCGACGAGCCAGACGATCAGGGGAAGCATCAATCCACTGGCACCGAATCCGGCAGACATGATAGCCAGGGCCTTGCCGATATCCTTTCGAAACCAACGCGCGACCGCGGTCATGGTAACCACACTGGCACACCCTCCGGCCCCGAAGGCGATAAAACCCATGGCCCCGTAAAACATAAGCAGTGATTGCGTGTAGCTCAGGAGAATCAGACCGATACCCACGGTAACAGTACCCGCAAGGAGCAGCTTCCGTGAACCGACGCGATCGGCAAAAAAGCCGATCAGCGGGGAAAGGATCCCCATCTCCTGGCCTCGAAGGCTTGACGCGAATGAAACCTGGGTGTAACTCCAGCCGAATTCCCTGACCAGCGATTCAAAAAAGACCGTGAATCCGTAGAAGATCACACTACTCACATAGAAGACTATGAGAAAACAGGCGACGACGATCCACCACCCGTAAAAAATTCTTAAGGGAATAGGTCCCCTGAAATCATGCTGCCGGCGCTATGAAATGTCACCCATTATCTTGTGTCACTCTTTGTGACCATTTATAATAACTGTAGCATCGACTGCAGTGGGTAATCCCCCAGAAACTGCGAAGGGATTGATGTCGATCTGCTCGATCTGATTGCAGGAGGTCCCGAGACTGCCCAAGGCTACAAGGATATCAGCAATGACATCCTCATTCAGGGGAGCCATTCCCCGAAAGCCCTCGAGGAGTTTCCTGCCCCTGATGCGCCGGATAAGGGCGGTTGCATCGTTTCTGCTGAGGGGCGCGAGGGCAAAGGCAACATCCTTTTCAAGTTCCGAAAAGATCCCGCCCAGGCCAAACATGACGCAGGGGCCAAACTGGTCGTCACGGAGAAAACCGGCAATCAATTCATAGTCGGCCTCCAAGTGTCTCTGGACCACGATGCGTCCACCGCCTTTCATGCGGCTTCTCAGGTCCCCAAAGGCCTTCTCAAGCTCGGGTGGCGTGGCAATTCTCAGGCGAACGAGGCCCGATTCGGTCTTGTGAACCTGACCGGGGAGCAGACCCTTCAGGACAACCGGGAATCCCATAGCAACCGCAGCATTTTCGGCATCGATAGATGACGAAACAACCCGCTCTTCAACGACGGGGATACCGCACTGCCCTAAAAGCCGCTTACTCGCATATTCGTCCCAGACCCGCTCATCGGTATCATTTGGCAGGAAATCGGAGAGATCACAGGAGAGAGGGTTTTTATCGTCTATCTCTTCCCTGATTTCCTTCGTCCGGCTCCGGTATCGCGATGCGGCGGCAAGGCATTCGACGGCCCGGGACAGCTCTCCATGAACGGGGATACCGTATTTCTGTGCCTCCTGCCGAAATGTCCTGGTTCCTTCGCGACGTCCGATAACCCACGTGATCAGCACTTTCCCCTCTTTGTCGGCGATCGCCTTCATCTCCCGCATCCCATCAAAGTTCCCATACAACCCGGCAAAGTAGTGCATGAAGATCACGTCCACATGGGGATCTTTGACGACCGCTGCAAAGGCACTGGTAAAGGCGGAAAGCGGCCCCTTCAGACCGAAGGCCGGAAAGAGATCGACGGGATTTGCAGGAGGGAGCCAATCGGGAAAGATCTTGGCAAGCTCTTCCTTTGTCCCAGGCGAAAACCGGGCAATGGATAGCCCCTGCTCTTCCAACAGATCACAGGCAAGGATACCGGCACCCCCGCTAAAGGTCAGGATTGCCGTACGACACTGAGGGAGCGTATGAGGAATCATGGCCAGGGCCCGTGTCAGTTCCATCATCTGCTGAAAATCGTGGGCAATCGTCACACCGGCCAGACCGAGAAGGCTGTCCTGAAGCCGGGCGTTCCCCGCCAGGCTTGAGGTATGGCTGAGCGCCGCCTGAGCGCCGGCAGAACTCTTTCCGCCTTTCAAGACAACAATCGGTTTAGGTGCCCGAGAAGCGATCTCCACGAACCGCCGTCCCCGGGGCATCGACTCCAGGTACAGGGCAATCGCATCTGTCTCATCATCCTCGAGGAGATACTCCAGAATATCACACTCATCCACATCCGACTTATTGCCGATGGAACAGGCCTTACCCACACCGATGGAGCGCTCGCTCATCAGATCGGTCAGGAATCCGGCCGAGAGCATGCCGCTCTGAACGATGAGTGAAATCCTCCCCGGGATGAGGCCGTCTTCATACACCTTGGGGTGCATAAAGGAGAAGAAATGCCTTCGGGGAATATCGACCAGCCCCATGCAGTTGGGACCCCAGAGCCGGATACCGGCCCTTTTCGCAACCACCGTACATCGATTCTGGAGCGCCCTACCCTCATCTCCGACCTCGGAAAAACCGGCGCTCTGGATCATGACCCGATAGATCCCTTTTCGCCCGCAGGCCTCCAGCGCATCGGGCACAGCGGGGGCCGGAACAATGACAATCGCCAGATCCACGGGCCCGGGAATTTCTCCTACCGAGGGGAAACAGCGAATCCCTTCAATTTCTTCATAGTTCGCGTTGACCGGGTAGATAGCCCCATCATACCCGTAGAGAAGATTCGTTATTAACTGGCGCCCCAGGCTACCCTTGCGATCACTGGCCCCGATAACGGCAATCGAATCGGGGCGGAAAAAGGTCTTCATTTCTGTCCTCACAGATCTGCAGCACTGCAGATTCATCAGCTATTGTCGATTTGAAACCGGCGTGTGTTTGTGGTGTCCTCTCCGTTAGGAAGGCAGCCCCCCATGCTACGGGTGAAAACATATTCTTATCACTCGGCGCTGTCAACCCTTTTTAAGCCATAGTGATGCCCTCACAATCTTCATACAAGAGTTTTCAGGCGCACCGTAGGGCACAAATGAGATATTGTTATTTTTATGAAAATCTGCTACCCACATGAGACAGGCACTCATTCAACGGCGATGGTTGCGGCATTGGCCTTCGCACCCCACATCAACACTGTCGCCCGGAAGAAGGTCCAACCCACTCATCGTTTATTTCATGGCAGACTCTGGCTTTAGGGGGAAAAAACATGATAAACTTTTCGCAGAAATGTAGAGATGTCACAACGCTGTATCTTATTGACAAAGACCGGCAGAAGCTTGGTACCAAGCTGAAGGCGGGCGTGAGGGGGAAAAAAGCAGTCCTGGTTATACCTACATTGGCAACAGAATTTACCGCACCCGAAAACAGACCCGTCTTTCTCAACCTTCTCAAACAGCTAAAAAAGACTTCATACCTAAAAAAGATCATCTTCGGACTCGACGCGGCTACTCACAAAGATGCGCTGGAACTTGCCGGCCTCCTTAAGGAATACGGGATACGCAATTACATTATACAGCATAACGAAGGTAAAGGGTTCAAGGAGCTTTATAAAAAGATTGACAGTTTCAATCTCGGCTTACGAGAGCCCGGGAAGGGCAGGAACATGTTCATGTCCTTCGGTGTAGCCCAAGCTATCGGGGCCGATTATATCGGCGTCATAGACGCCGATATACGGACCTTTCACCACAGACAGCTTGACCGGCTTTTCTACCCCGTCATTGTCTTGAATTACCAGTTTTCCAAGGCGGCCTACATTAGGATAGGGAATAATCGCATGTACGGAAGGATAAAACGTCTTCTCCTCGATCCCTTCCTTCTGGCCCTGAAACGAAAATTCCGGGAATCGGAGGACGAAAAATTCATCAGTCTTATAGACTATCTACTGGCATTTAACTATCAACTGTCGGGCGAAGTGGCATTCGAGGCAAATCTTCTCAAACGCATGCATTTTGCGACTAATTGGGGAGTCGAACTCTTTACCCTTATAGAGGTCTATCGGAAGGCAAATAACATAGCGCAGGTACAGTTTTCTCCAGGCCCATTCGAGCACAAGCACCAGTCTATCTCGGCGGATGACCCGGAATCGGGTCTTTACAAGATGGCGACAGATATCGTAACTACACTGCTTTCCACTCTTGTTATCGAAGAGGGATTTGAGATATCCGATTACTTCGTACGGGACACCACTGCAACCTACCTGAATATAGCCGACGAGCTTATCAAAAAGTACTCCGAAAATGCTTCATTCTCAAGTCTTGACTATGATAGGGATGCAGAAGAGGCCATGGTGAAGGGGGTCCTCAGGGATTCCATACTGGACGCCGGGGAGTTCATTACGTCATCCCCCCATCTAATAAGTGATACCTTCACGCACCTTATAATTAATGATAAGAGGTTTCAAAAGCATAAGGATGCCGGTCTGATTGATGATCTAATCGCCTACGAAAGGGAGAGCAAAAACCGGCTATTTGAAATTCCCCAAACTGTTTCGTGGGAACGCATAATTATGAAACAACCCGATATCTTACACGACATACTGGATACGATAAAGAAAGATTCAACTTTATTTGCGAAGGGCCGATAATACACCCTGCAAGGAAAAAATATGAAGGATACATATGATGTAGTGGTCGGCATCCCCTCTTACAACGAGGCACCAACCATAGGGTACGTTACCAGAATGGCGGGAGAGGGACTCGCCAAATATTTCCCCGATGCAAAGTGTGTCATTGTCAACTGTGACAACAACAGCACGGACGGCACGAAGGACGCCTTCCTCTCCGCTTCCGTTCCCGACATGATCGGAAAACAGTATATATCCACACCGGAAGGAGTAAAGGGGAAGGGGAATAACTTTCACAATCTCTTCCGATTTTGCAGGGATGCGCAGTCAAAAATTATGATCGTTGTCGATGCGGACCTCCGCTCCATTACACCCGACTGGATCAAATATCTCGGGTATCCCATAAAGCAGGGAAACGATTTTGTCACCCCCCTCTATTCGAGGCACCAGTTTGATGGTACTATTACCAACCATCTGTGCTATCCGCTCGTATTCTCTCTTACACGGGTGGACGTCAGGCAACCGATAGGGGGAGACTTCGCCTTCTCATCACGTCTCTGTTCCCACTGGCTCGATCAGGAATGGAATGACATGACGAAGCAGTACGGCATCGACATCTTTATGTCGTTAAATGCATTTTTCGGAGATTTCAAGATCTGTCAGACAGGCCTCGGGAACAAGGTCCACAACGCAAGTTCCCCAAAACTTGGAAAGATGTTTGAGGAAGTGGTCTACACACTTTTTACCCTGCTCCTCCGAAACCGCAAACTATGGCTGGAAGACCCACTAATAGACTTCTCAAACCCATATCATGAGACATATCCGGTGGACCGATACGGCCTCAAAAAGATGTTGGAGCCACAGGAACTGTCCATAGATATCCTTGCACTGAAGGAGCAATGCCGAAATGAGTACAAAACGTACCAGCATCTGATCAAGCAATACCTCAGTTCGTATGCCAACAACCGGGTTCGGAATATGTTCGCAATCGACCATTATGATATGGATGTCATGCTCTGGACACAGGTTGTATACCGGTTCCTGTTCATGTTTGACGGTGCCTCGGAAGAGGTAAAGCAGGGAATCATTGATGCTTTGAAACCTCTGTATTTTGCGCGCGCCCTCGCCTTTGACTACACGACCTTCCGATACAGCGTCGATTTTGCGGAACAGGAGGTAAAAAATCAATCGCGGGCCTTTCTATCCCAGAAACCCTATCTTCTGGGATTATACCTGCCACAGAAACAAGGCCACAAAGCGATACGTGATTAACCTGATCTGTCTTGCCAGAATAACGTAAAAATAATTTCTAACTTACTAAAAGTGCGTCAGGGAGCATTTTCCGACAGGAAAAACATTAAATCCGATCTCGAACAGGTGTTGGTGATCAAGAAGATTCCTGCCATCAAAGATGAAGGTGGGTTTTCGCATGGTCTCATATATTTTTTCAAAGTCCAACGTGGTGTAGATATCCCATTCGGTCATAACGGCGATGGCGTCACACCCTGCTGCCGCCTCATAGGGATCTTCGACAAAGGCTATCTTCCCTTTTATGCCAGCGAGGTCTTCCTCGGCATTTTCCAGGGCCCGAGGATCGGTAATCACCAGTTCGGCTCGCTCCTCGACAAGCCTTCTGGATACGGATATCGCCGGGCTTTCCCGCGTGTCACCCGTATCGGCCTTAAAGGCGAAGCCGAAGAGACATATCCTCTTACCGGCGAGCGTATTAAACATGGCGCCCAGCATATTCAGGATAAAACGCTCCTTCTGGTAGTCATTGATCCTTACCACCCCGTCCCAGTACTCGGCCACATCATCAAGACCATACTGCCGGCACAGATAGACCAGATTGAGTATGTCCTTTTTGAAGCATGATCCTCCAAAACCGATGCTGGCATTGAGAAATTTGTCTCCCAGGCGACTGTCCATACCGACTGCCCGCGCAACTTCGGTTACGTCCGCCTCCGTTTTTTCACACAGCGATGAGATGGCGTTTATTGAAGATATCCTCTGCGCCAGGAAGGCATTCGAGACGAGTTTTGACAACTCACTGCTCCAGATATTGGAGGTTATGATACGCTCCCGCGGTACCCAGTTGGCATAGATTTCAACTAGTTCGTCTCTCGCCTTGATTCCCTCGGGTGTTTCGCGCGACCCTACAAGTACCCGGTCCGGGCTCTCCAGATCCTTGACCCCAGTCCCTTCAGCCATAAATTCCGGATTAGAGAGGATATCGAAACGAACCCCATTAGCCGTGGCGGTGAGTATCCGTTCCATCGCAAGCGCCGTTTTTACAGGGAGAGTACTCTTCTCAACAATGATCTTATGAGACTGCGACGCCTCACGTATCTGCCGGGCCGTTTTCTCCCAGTATTGAAGGTCAGCGGCCATCCCGGCGCCTGCTCCGAACGTCTTGGTCGGTGTATTCACGCTGACAAAGATCACATCCGCTTCCTGTATCCCCTGCTCGATACGGGTGCTGAAGAACAGGTTCCTGCCACGGGCCCCTTTCACAATCTCATCGAGACCGGGTTCGTATATGGGGAGTGTATCCGAATTCCACGCGGTGATGCGCTCCGGATTCGTATCAACAACCGTGACCCTGTATTGGGGACACTTGTGGGCTATCATCGCCATCGTAGGACCGCCGACATACCCCGCCCCGATGCACAGAATGTTTTTTTCAAAGGCCATAATTCCCCCTCCAAGGTTGCATGTAGGAACACGAACAAAAAGACTATCATGAAAATGGGGGTAAGCCAAAGGCCTGCCCCTCATTTCTTATTGGAAGCGGCAACCGGACTCGAACCGGTGAATAACGGTTTTGCGGTCGCTACCCCATGCCCCCAAATCGCGGTAACGCTAACAATTATTTGTCTTTTTTGCAAGAACATTCCCTCCAACTAATAAAAATCAAGGCCATGCTTAGCAACCATTCTGCCATTCATCTACTTATCAACGCCCTTGACTGTACCGAGAGATTACTGAGTTTATTGAAGTCAATATTCGAGGCCGCGGCGCTGGTATAGTAGATTTCAAACCGAATTCCACAGGAAGGGTCGGAGAAAAAAATCAACACTACCGATTATCGCTGTCGCCTATAATAACAAATGATTTTGAATAGTATGAGTGGC
>CAYXUH010000084.1:0-7721 GCA_964468685.1 uncultured Syntrophaceae bacterium
ATGGAAGGCTTTCGGTAGGCCGGCAGTTTGCATTTTGTCTTGAAATAAAGGCAGTACAAGCTATACTTGTCACCGGGTTCATTTTCAATCTTCCCCCGCTCCGCCGACCGCTACCGGATCTTCAGCGCAGGGTACGTCCTCTCTCTCCTTTCCACAACACAGGGACCCGTATATACGGAGCGTGGCAAACGCTGACTGTAATACATAGAGATGAAGATGATTCGGAACATATCATCCATATCGGCACTGATTTTTCTCCTCGTCGCCGCCGTACCGGCAGGGGGCACGTCCGCTACGGATTCGGACGGGGCGGCCTTTACGGCCATGCGGGAACGAATGGTGGAGGATCAAATTACCCGAAGGGGGGTCAGGGATAAAGATGTCGTCCGGGCGATGTCCTCCGTTCCCCGCCACCGGTTCGTCCCGAGAGGGCTGATGAGCGGGGCCTATGACGATACACCCCTCCCCATCGTTTACGGGCAGACCATCTCCCAGCCTTACATCGTAGCGTACATGACGGAGATCATCAAGGTGGACAGGGGAGACACGGTCCTCGAAATAGGAACTGGATCGGGCTACCAGGCCGCGGTTCTCTCAGCCGTCGCAAAAAAGGTCTATACGATCGAGATCATACCCCAGCTCGCGGAATCGGCGTCGCTCAGATTGGAAAAACTGGGGTACAAAAATGTCACGGTCAGGCACGCCGACGGCTACTACGGCTGGCGGGAGCACGCCCCCTTCGACGCGATCATTGTGACCGCCGCGGCCGGCCATATCCCGCCGCCCCTTTTGAAGCAGCTCAAGCCGGGGGGGAGAATGGTCATCCCGGTCGGCGGGCCTTTTATGATTCAGAGCCTGGTTCTTGTGGAAAAGGATCGTGCCGGGAGAATAACCACCCGGAACCTGATGGCGGTGCACTTTGTGCCCCTTACCGGGAGGCACGAATAGCCCATGGCATCCCTCCCGTCCATCAGGAGAATCCAGGTCGTGGTGTTCCTGGTATCGGCCGCCCTGATCGCCTACGAGATCCTCCTCTTCAAGCTATTCGCCCTCCGCTACTGGCATCACTTCGCCTACCTGATCGTCAGCATCGCCCTGCTCGGCTTTGGCGCGAGCGGCACCTTCATCTTTCTGTTCCATAAGGGGCTGAAGCGGCGCTTCCGGACGGTCCTGTACCTCTTCCCATTTCTGATGGTCCTGTCTATCTGGGTCAATATTTTTCTGGGCCGCCTGGTTGCCTTCAACCCGCTCATGATCATCTGGCAGCCGCGTGAGGCCGTCAGCCTCCTCGCTCTCAGCCTCGCCATCCTGGTCCCCTTTTTCATCGGCGCAGTGTGCGTAGGGCTCAGCTTCTCGGTCTGCACCGGCAACATCCACCGGATCTACTTCGCCAACCTCACCGGCTCGGGCGTCGGGAGCTTCCCGGTACTGCTCACCTTCTTCCACCTGGGTCCCCATGAAATCATCCTGATCATCTCCCTGATAGCCCTCTGCGCGACCTTCGCGGCCGCGGCGGGGCGCGCTCGGACCGCAACCTCGGCAGTCGTACTCATCGCAATGGTCCCCCTCTACTTCATTCTCCTGCACGGCAGGCCGGTGGGAATGAGCGAATTCAAGGACCTCTCCGTCGCCCGGACCCAGATGGGGACAAGGATTGAGGCGGAGGCATTCGGGCCCCTCGGCCTCGTCACCGTTCTGGACAGCCCCGCCTACCACTACCTCCCCGACCTGAGTCTGAACTGTCCGTTCGACCTGCCGAAGCAGAAGGGCCTCTTTCTGAATGGGGACGCGGCGGGGGCGATCAACGAATTCACCGGAGACCTCGACGATATACGCTTCATGGAGTGGCGCACCACCTCCCTCCCCTACCGGCTCCTGGACAGACCGTCGGTCCTCATCATCGGCGGGGGCGGGGGAACGGAGATCCTGAACGCGCGGTACCACGGGGCGCGGGAGGTCTCCGTCGTGGAGATGAACCGTGAGATCGTCCGCCTCATGCAGGGGGAATACCGCGCCTTCAGCGGGAATATCTACGACCCGTCACAGTCCCGGATCCTTGCCGAAGACGGAAGGGGATATCTGGAAAGGACGGAGAGGCGGTTCGACCTGATCCAGATGAGCCTCCTCGAGTCGATGGAGTCCGCCTCCGCGGGGGTCTACTCGCTGAATGAAAACTACCTTTTTACGACCGAGGCCCTTCGGACCGCCCTGGAGCGCCTCACCCCCGGGGGGATCCTCAGCATATCGCGATGGATTAAGAACCCGCCCCGCGACTCCATAAAGATCCTGGCGACGGCGATTTCCGCCCTCGGGACCCGCGATGCGGCCGGATCGATCATCATGATACGGAGCTGGCAGACGGCTACGCTCCTGGTAAAGAGGGGTCCCTTCACCCGGGGGGAGATAGAGACCGTCAAGGGGTTCTGTAAAGACCGCCTCTTCGACCTGTGTTACTACCCCGGCATCAGAAGGGAGGAGACCAATATCATCAACAGGCTGGATGACAGCTACTTCTTTCTTGCCGCGACGCGGCTGCTGGCGGGGGAGGGGGAGCTGTTCTACAATGAGTACCCCTTCTTTGTCCAGCCCGCCACCGACGACAGGCCCTTCTTCGCCCACTTCTTCAAGACGGCTGTCCTGAAAAAATATCTCATCCCGTACGGACGGCTCTCCATCCCTCTGATAGACTGGGGGTACATCCTCGTCTGGACGGCGCTCGGTATCCTGGTTTTCCTGAGTCTGTTCCTGATACTCGTGCCCATCGGGGGGGTTGGTGGGGCGCCGCGGGGCAGGCCGCCCGTCTTCATCTACTTCGGCTGCCTCGGCCTGGCTTATATGTTCCTGGAGATGTCATTCCTCCAGCAATTCATCCGGTACCTGTACGACCCCGTCTTCTCGGCAGGCGTCGTTATCGGCTCTTTTCTCATTTATTCGGGGATCGGAAGCCTGATCGCGGGGAGGATCGGTACGGCCAAACCGAAGCAGGTCCTGATCGCCGTGGTCTGGATCGTGGCGGTCGGGATTATCTACCTGCAGTCCGACCGGCTGATCCAGAGCGTCCTCTCCGGTCTCCCGCTGGAAATGCGCATGCTCATCTGCAGTCTACTGATAGCGCCCCTCGCCCTGCCGATGGGGGTACCCTTCCCCTCCGGGCTTAGCCGTCTCACGGGAGAGAGTGAGGCCCTGATCCCGTGGGCATGGGGGATAAACGGCTTCTTCTCCGTCATCGGGGCGGCGGCGACCGTCCTGATCGCCATCGGGTGGGGGTTCAGGTCGGTGGTACTTGCCGCCCTGGCGCTCTATATCCTGGCGACGGTGGTATATCGGAGATGGTGTCCCTTCCGCAACGAGGGCTGTCTCTGAGGACGTCATCATCCCGCCACTCCCTCCCCGATCACCCCTCTCTCCGAAACACACCCTGGACGACCCTGATCCGGTCTTCTTTAAGATTACGAATAATATTCTTCGATTTATCGGCGGCAGTTTTCCCCATTAACAGGTTGAGCCCCAGCCGTGGGGAATCGTCCTTCCGGGGTTTGATCGCCGCGATAACGCCGTGAAACCACTCTAGAGACAGTTCCGTGACGTCCCGCCAGATAAGCTCTTCGAACCCCGCCTCGCGGAGCGTCTCTCTCAGGGCATCCTGATCGAACAGGAAGCTGATGGACTGGTCGCTCGCCCACGGGAGGGGAAAGAAAGGGGGCGAGGCGCTCCCCGAGCAGATCTCGTACAGGGCGAAGGTACCGTTCGGCCGGAGGACGCGGCGGATCTCGGCAAAGAGTTTTGCCTTGTCCTCAATGTTCATAATCGTGTGCTCGGTCCACGCCGCGTCAAAATCCCCATCCTCAAAGGGCAGGTCGGTCATGTCGGCCTGCCGAAAGGTCACCATTTCGGACAACCCCACCTGTTCGGCAAGCATCGACGCGCACCGGCAGTACTCAGCGACAAGGTCAATCCCCCACACCCGGCACCCGAACTCGGCCGCCAGCGTCCGGACAGGACCTCCCACCCCGCAGCCGAGGTCGAGGACCTTCATCCCTTCGCTCAGGTCTGCCAGCTTCGCAAGCTCCCGCGTAGCTTCGCGCCCCCTGATATGAAACTCGTCGAATGACGCGGTGTCCCCATAGAGGGTGATCCGTTTTCCCGCGCGCTCATATGCCTCCAGGATATGGGCATTGAGGTCGGCCTGCCCGTAATGATCGATGATCGACTGTTCGTATTCCTTCATTCCGCTTTCCGGTGAGTTACAGACAGGCTATGGAGTGTCCACCCGATAACGATGCCTATTGCCAGGATAAAAAACATCAACAGCGCCCGGGACATCGACAGGGTCCAGAACAAAAACCGTATGTCGACAACCCTGACGTTTTGTATGATGAAGAGCACGGCCAGGCCAGCCAGGATAAGACTGATAACCAGCTTTGTATTCATCGCGACTCCTCCTTCTTCCCTTTCTCGATATGGTTGTAATCTAACATGCCGTTAACTGTAGAAGCGTATCGCGGATCTGCAGAAACGCGATCAGGTACTCAAAGAGCATACGCCACATTATTTCCATCAGCACAAATATACCGATAAAGATCAAAATGAAAGCTAGTCTTATTCTTTTATCAATAACTCTTTTATAAACAATATCGTCTATTTGTCTTTCTATGTCATAGACTAAGGGGTATTTTTGTCTCACCCTCAATAACGTAAACCAGCACAAAAATGGTATCCCCACAGCCCCGATATAGTAGAAGGGGATCAGGGCATACAAACCGATAAACCGTTTAAACAGGATAAAATCTAATACGGTTTCCACGGCAAGACCTCACATCGCAGCGTGTTCCATTGCAGGGATCAGGCATAACCGACAAACGGTCCCCCCGGAGACCCCGGTATGATCTATTTTGCCAAATACCCGCCTGAGCAACTCTGTGGTGCGCTTGGCGGGATTTTGTCTGATAGCGGCTTCTTCCTGCGCCATATAATAGAAGATTCCGTCCATACCTCTCTCAACGACATAACCTGTCATGTCTGCTTTTACCTCGGGCGCAAAGGGTATGGCTCGATATCTCTTCATGACGCTGTCGTAGGCCTGAACGGCCCCCACGCTTGCAAGGCTGCTCTTGACGACAGGCCGCATCTCCCGTGCGAGGGAGGGGGGACATCCTGCCCCGGAAATACTGGGTGGCAGCGTTCTGCGGGCCTTCATATATCGCCTTTACGTCATCAAATTTCATTTCGGCGATAGCCTGGCGGAACAGTCTCTTTGCCTTTGGAGTTGCCACCTCCGCGGCCCGGTTGAGTTTCAGTTCCAGGTCCTGAAGGGGGCCGGACATGCCGATCTTCCCCAGCGCGGACTTTACGGTATCCAGTTGTTTCGGCAGTGGGATATGAACGGCCGAATTCGTATCGAACCCGTTCACCTTGCCCAAACGGGAGACCACCTGTTCCGAGCCGACGAGCAGCGCGTCTTTGAGCCCGGCGCCGATCGCTTCAGCGGTGATATCGGTCTGCCGGCCACTCCCCGTGACGGTCTTCAGGAGATCTGTCCCCTTATCCAGCCAGCTGTTTCCGGCCTGTGCCGAACCGGCTGCCAGAAAAACCGCGACAAGAAGGATACCGGTAATACCTCTGTGACGCTTTGCAGGCCTCTGAAAAATCATGTGCATGATAGACACCTCCATCCTCTTGGGCAGGCCCGTCAACTGACGACGGGGGTCGCATCCTCGTCAAAGGGGTTTTTGCGAATGGCCAGGGAATACAGGTACGGATACTGGGCCTTTACATGTTTCAAGTACATGAACCACTGCTCGATCAGAAGCCGGTAGGCGCGGTTTATATCCCCCGCAAGGTGTTCGACATCCGACCGGGGAAGGTCATCGAGCTCTTCACGGCTGGTCAACTCGTCCGTAAGGTGAAACACGGACAGCAGTAACTCTGTAAATTCCTCGTGCTCGACCAGGACCGGATTCTCCAATAATCTGGCAATAAAATCTTGTTTGTCTTCAAGAAGATCGAACAGGGCCACGACATCAACACGATCTACGTCTATATGAAAGGCATACTTCTTGAGCACCTTTTGAACGGCCGAAAAGTGACGATCGGACCAGTCCGAATCCACGATAAACCTGCTCCTCGTTTTTTCTATATCCCTGTCGTAGGAGGAAAAAATTCTGAGGAGGTCATGCCCGACCTCGTTAAAGAATATACCCCGAACCATGTTGATCTTGCGCAGCCGGTGTTGTGTCTCACGCTTGAGGAGAACCATCTCCGTCGCGTTCGCGATCACCCCGATAAAGGTTCCTGCTCCCATAATGATCAGCAGAACGGCGAACAAGCGACTGGTATTGCTTGTCGGATGGATGTCACCGTATCCCACCGTCGACATGGTGACAATGTTGTAGTAGAGGGCTTCGGGAAAGGAAAGGTCCTCCAGGGCCATAAAACCGGCGGTCCCCATCGCTGTTATCACGACAAAGAGAACCAGGAATATCTGTAATCTCCGGCGTACCGCCTGCATGATTGATTCCCCTTAGGTTTTGTTTACCGCACAGCAGCGATGCTCTCTCATATCCGGTTTTTCCAGCCACCATGGAATAAAATGTGCATCTTACAATGCCAAGCCCGTTATATCAACCATCTATCTTTGTCCATCTATCTTTGTCCGATCCTGCAACCAGTTCATCGGGTATACCCCATAGTGAGGTGATAATCCATCCTGTCGTAGAGAAAGATGATTCGGTTGTTCAGCTCCAGCGTCGTGTAGATCTGGATCGGTGATCCCAGAATCCTGCGTTTCATGACCTGGGCCCAGATCGCCTTCCGGCTCAGGGCCATCGCACCGAGGATCGAGGGGAGGGAAACATCACGATCACGAAGCTGCAGGCCCGCCTTGAGGAAGTAATCTGCATCGAAGAGATCCCCCTTCCCCCTCAAGAGATTCTTGACCTCCCCCAGGGCCCTTGCATGGATCTTCGAAATCAGTCTCATCCGCAGGCCGATATCCGGGACAACCCTCTTTACATCCTCCATCCATTGGTCCGCAATCTCATCCTGGTGCCGGTCGATGATTCGCACCAGGACATTTGAGAGGAAGGCCTTCTCTTCCTGCGACTCAACCGCCGGGATATCCTTCTCTTCCATATCGGAGAAGAGATGCCGGTAGGAATCGGTCATCGCCCAGGCATCGCGGTACAGGGCAAGGTACCGGTCGACGGCCTTCCGGTTCGCCTCCCATGCCAGCGGCGGAAGCTCACCAATCGGGACATACCGGGCTTGGGCGGCGTCGTCTCCCGCCACGACCTTCCCTCCTGTCCTGCGAACCTCGTAGGTGATGATGGCCATACTCCCGTAATAATCGTCATCCACGGTATCGACATCGACCAGTCTGACAATCTCCCCTTCCAGGCCCGTCTCTTCACGAAGCTCTCTCAGAGCGGCCCCTTGCACGTCTTCGCCCGATTCGGCAAAACCGATGGGGAGGCACCACATACCGAGGTACGGTTCATTCCCTCGCTTTACGAGGAGGAGCTCTCTTTTTTTATTGACAACGATGGCACTGGCAACGGGGAGGGGGTTTTCGTAAAAGACGGTGTCACAGCGGGGGCAGTACCCTCTCGCCTTCCCTTCGATCACCTTCTCGGCCAGCGATTTTCCACAGTGGGAGCAGAAACGTCGTTTTTTCTTCACGCTATACCTCGTCTATACCCTGGGGTCGAAACATCTGAAGACAC
>CAYXUH010000085.1:0-7407 GCA_964468685.1 uncultured Syntrophaceae bacterium
GGCTATCACGAATAGGAAACATAAAAGGTACTATTGGTGCTTGTCCTGGTTGTCCATATAACTCCTCAATAGGGGCGTGGCGCTGATGGGGGAAATGCTGACCGACCTGACAGGATGCTTGCAATCTGTCGGGGTATCCTTTAGACTTTCGCCGGTATGGGAGGGTCACAGTCCATGTTTCATCATGTTGACGGATACCTTAATTTTCTCGCGGTTGAAAAGGGCGTTTCCCTGAACACCTTGGAGGCCTACAGCCGGGATCTAAACCGGTATGTGGATTTTGCCGGACAGACGGGGATCAAGGATATCAGGGATATCTCCTCCGACACGATCATTTCCTTTCTCGGGGAATTGAAGGGGGATGGCCTGGCGACGACATCTGTCAACCGGTCACTTGCCGCTATCCGGGGGTTCTACCGGTACCTCCTGAACGAGAATATTACTGATGAGAATCCGGTGGCTTCCATTGAACTGGCTAAGGTGTGGATGCATCTTCCCGACACGCTCAGTCGCGAAGAGATGTCTCTCCTCCTGAAGCAGCCCGGGACTTCGACACCGCTTGCTGTGAGGGACACAGCGATGCTGGAGCTCCTGTACGCGACAGGTCTTCGCGTGTCGGAGCTCGTTTCTCTGGGAATGAACAACGTAAACTGGCAGGCGGGGTATCTTATCGTTATGGGAAAGGGGAACAAGGAGAGGATCGTTCCCATCGGGCAGACGGCCCTTGATTGCCTGAACAGGTATGTTGGGGACACAAGGCGGAAACTGTCCGGGGGCAGGTCGTCAAACACCCTTTTCCTGAATCGGTCGGGGAATGGACTGACACGTCAGGGGTTCTGGAAGATTGTAAAAAAATATGTTAGAAAGACCGGACTCAACAAGAAGGTGTATCCCCATACGTTCAGACACTCTTTTGCGACACACCTTTTGGAGGGGGGGGCTGATCTGCGTTCCGTACAGGTGATGCTTGGTCATGCTGATATATCGACGACCCAGATCTACACACATGTGACTCGCGAGAGGCTCAGGGAAATTCACCGAAAGTATCATCCACGAGGATAGCGATGGATTATTATCACGATTCCGTAGGCAAAAAGAGAAAAAACAAAAGGTCTCATACCTCAAAACGTGCTATTCGTTTACCGGTGATGTTTTTCTTGATCATTCTGATCTCTTTTGCCGTCGGGATAGCATTTACTCCACTGATGAAGACCCTTGGTGGCTTTGCTTATCTGACAAGGGCAAAAGACACCATTATGGTTGCCGTCGCGGGAAAAACTCCCCGCCTCTATTACATCGATATCGAGAAGAACGGCGAGGACTATAGATTGAAGGAACAGGACCGGTTTGAGGTCTCGTATCGTGACGAATTTGTCGTGAAGAAGGTGTCGACGAACGTCCTCTTCAACAGAGGGGTCACAGTTGATATCGAGGGAATAGGAACTTCAAACGACCTGGGGGCACTGCTCACGGGGATCGGACTGGTTGACGGGAAGATATCGGATGAAAAGAAGACCTTCGGGATTGTTGCTCTGTATCGGGATGAGCCTATCGCATCCATTCCGATAGAGATACAGATCACACCCCAGGACTGGTTACGGTTAGCGAAGGGGTCCACAACAGAAACTGCCCGGATCGAGTATCTCGAGCGTGCCGTTCAGATGCAACCGGATGACACCAATGCGCGCAAGATGCTGGCGAGGTTGTACACAAAATCCAAGATGACCGACAAGGGAATTACGGAATATAAGAGGATTTTAAAGCAAAAACCGGATGATCTTGCCTCTCTTATCGAGCTTTCGAAGATATACCTGGCCACAAAACGGCACACGGATGCCATCTCCATTCACCGAAAGATTATCGCAATCGACCCCAAGGACGATGTTGCCTACGCGAATATTGCCTATTCATATGCGCAACTGGGGAACTGGAAAAGAGCCGCTGCCAACAGTGAGGCTTCACTCAGACTTAATCCCGGCAGTACCACTGTCCGCTATAATCTGGCTGAGGTCTACGTGAAGACGGGCAGATACAAGGAGGCAATTGAAGAGTATGAGAAGGTCCTGAAGAAGATGCCGGGCGATGTGAATGTTATGATCGCCCTCTCCGATGCCTATCTCAGATCGGGGCGTAATGATGAGGCCATCACCATGTATAGAGAGGTGATAAAAAAACAGCCCAGGAATGCCTCCGCGTACGCCAACATAGGGCTTGCATATGGCAACAAAGGATCCCTGCAAAAGGAGATAGCGAATTACCGGAAGGCAATCTCTCTCAGTCCTAAGGACCCGGTCATACATTTCAACCTTGCCGCGGTATATGAGAAGAGAAAGCTGTACGATAAAGCGGCCACAGAATATCGAAAGGTGTTGAAACTCAAACCCGGTGATGCCGACGCCCGGCTGCGACTTGCCGAGTATTACCTGATAAAGAAAGACTATAACAGGGCGATATCCCTGTATGAGAAGGTGGCAAAGGTTCGACCGAAAGACGCGTTTCTGTACGAAAGAATGGGGTTTGTGTACGGGGAGGTGAAGCGCTATAAAGACTCTGCCGTCAACTATAAGAAGGCAATACAGTATGGTTCGAAGAACCCCTCCATCCGTTATGACCTTGCCGTTGCGTATGACAGGGCGGGGAACCGGAAGGGGGCGATCTCCGAATATGAAAAGTTCGCCTCACGCAAGCCCTCTCTGGGGGTTCTGACCATTCTGGCGAATTATTACGGGGAAGAGAAGCAATACGACAAGGCCATAGATTTCTACAAAAGGATGATCAAACTCAGTCCTAAGAAAGCCGGCTTGTATGCGGGTCTGGGATATTCGTATAGTCTTAAGGGGGATACAGACGAGGCAATTGCCAATTACAAGATCTCCCTGAGTTACGACAGGGAAGACGACATGGTGTATTACCGTCTGGGAAAAGCCTATGAAAAAAAGGGCATGTACAAAGAGGCGCTTGCGGAATACAGGAATGCGTATCAGATCAACCCCGATTCGAGCGAGGCGGCGCGCAAGATACCTCAGATGAGAATCCGGATGATCCAGAAAAAACATAAATAGAAGGCGTATAGACACCGAGGGGGGTAATGACGTGAGACAGATTGTCCTGAGGGATATGGTTATCGGCGGGGATGCTCCGCTTGTAATGATTTCAGGTCCCTGTGTTATCGAAGATGGTGTAAAGACAGAGAAAATAGCCCGATACCTGAAGGATCTCGCCGGGGAACTGGATATCCCTTTTATCTTCAAGGCGTCCTATGACAAGGCGAATCGGACCTCCATAAGCTCCTTCAGGGGCCCCGGTCTGGAGGAGGGGCTTGATATACTCAGGGGGATCAGGGAGGGGCTCGGAGTTCCCGTCCTTTCAGATGTCCACCGCTTTGAGGAGATCGAAGATGCATCGAAGGTACTTGACATCATGCAGATCCCGGCATTTCTATGCCGACAGACGGATTTTCTGATAGCAGTTGCAAGGGCTGCCGGTATTGTCAATGTCAAGAAGGGCCAGTTTGTTGCCCCATGGGATGTCTCAAATATAGTGGATAAGATAACCTCCACGGGGAATAACAATGTCCTGATTACCGAAAGGGGGGTCGATTTTGGCTACAACAACCTTGTTGCCGATATGAGATCACTCCCCATATTGAGAAAGATGGGGTATCCCGTCATCTTTGATGCCACCCATAGCGTGCAACTTCCAGGGGGTGCCGGCAGCTCATCCGGGGGGGACAGGGAGATGGCGGTGTATCTGGCACGCGCGGCGGTCGCCACGGGAGTTGATGGACTGTTCCTTGAGGTTCATCCTGACCCTAAATGCGCGCTGTGCGACGGCCCCAATTCCCTCTACCTGGATTCCCTCCCGTCCCTCTTTGAAATGCTCAAGAAGATAGACGGGATTGTCAAAACCGCTGAAAGATGAGGGGGAAACAGATTATGGATAGATCTCTTTCTGAAAAACTCAAGAAGATTGCTCTCTTGGTGCTGGATGTTGATGGTGTGTTGACCGATGGGAAAATAATTATTGATGATCTCGGAAATGAGTCTAAAAACTTCCACGTCAGGGATGGCCACGGGCTTAAACTGCTCATGAGGGGCGGTGTAGATGTCATGTTTCTAACCGGGAGAACGTCAGAGGTGGTGAAACACCGTGCGGATGAACTCGGTGTCAGGGATGTGTATCAGGGCGTAAAAGACAAGGCACAGGTGCTGGGAGAGATACTCGAGAAGAGAGAACTTTCAGGTGAGCGCATCGCGTACGTGGGGGATGACGTGGTGGATATCCCCGCCTTCAGGATGGCAGGGTTCTCGGCCGCTGTTGCGGGCGCTCCCGGGTATGTCAGGGCGCAGGCTGATTATGTCACGGAAAAAGAGGGGGGAGCCGGTGCCGTGAGAGAGGTCTGTGAGATGATTCTGGGTGCTCAGGGAACATGGAACGAGGTGATAGCACGATACGGAATAGATGTTGGATGAAAAGACTTCCGCTTTACATAGTGGCTGTTAAGTGGTACATTTTTTGCTAAAAGTACGAGAGGCGGGGAGGCTTTGAGAGGATGGGTTTTTGATACTCTTCCTGCTTGTGTGATGATATGCGCAGGCAGGATATTTTTTTACCCTCAGAAGCACACCTTTCAATGTTTAAGGATCTCCCTGGATTAAACCGTTGCTGGAAAAAATATCTGCCAAGAAGCTGCTCGTTGGGGGAGGCATTCTCCTTACCGGTGTTTTGGTTTTGTATATACTGGGTGCCGGTCACAAGGAAGATGGTGTCCTGAAGGTTCTTTCGGACAGGGTTGACCTTCAGATAAAGGATTTTCACTATACCGAGGTAGGAAATCCCGATCTTACATGGGAGATCAATGCGGATACGGCTAGGTACATCAAAAAGGATGATGTCACCCTTTTTGAAAATATTACGGCAAAAATCATTCTTTCCAATGGGGGATCGTATGTCTTGACGGGGAAGAACGGTTCTTTGCATACAGATACAAATGATATGGATATAGAGGGAAGCGTTGTTGTCGTCTCGGACGGAGGGGGGCGCTTTGAGACAAATAGCCTCCACTATACCCATAACGCTGATAATGGAAGGATCCACACGAAGGATGCCGTGAAGATGACACGCCCCGGTACCGACGTGAGAGGTATTGGCATGAACATCTCGCTGAAAAGCAGGGAAGTAACCCTGTTGTCCGGAGTCAGGGCAACGATAGAACGTGGACGTGAGTGAGCTTCGGAGAGGCCAGAGATATGAGATGAGCATATACCGGGAGGTTGAATATATGAAAAAGAGATTTTTACCGATACTGCTGTTTGTGGCGATTCTTCCCTTTGTCGTGGCAGGGGGCGTGTGCGGGGCCGAAAGCCCCATAAAGACAACCTCTAATAGTCCTATACAGATAACCTCTGATCGTCTGGAAGCTTATGATGACAAGGCCCTCGTGCTGTTTTCAGGGAGTGTCGTGGCCACGCAGGATGATGCGGTGATGCATGCGGACAAACTGTATCTCTACTATGACAAGAAGAGCGGTGGCGAGAAGGTTCCCTCTGGCGTAACGGTGAGCGCGGGAAAGATAAAGAGGATTGAACTTAAGGGCAACGTTAATATGAAAAAGGGAGAGAGGACCCTTACCGGGGAGAAGGCCGTCTTCCATAATGCCAATCAGACGGTTGTTGTGACCGGTAATGCCGTGATGCGGGAGGGGGACAACGTGATCACGGGAGACAAGGTCACCGTATTCCTAAATGAAAACAGGGGGGTTGTTGAGGGCTCCAGCAAGAAAAAGAGGGTGACCGCTACTCTCTATCCTGAAGATGATACTAAATAGGAGAACAAGAACAATAGACCGCGAGATCAGGTGAGCTGGATCTTTGGAAAAGCTACGTAGAGTCTCCTGAAAAAGTAAAATACCTTGATAATATAATATGTTACGTGTATATTTTGAGGTAATTGGTGCCCGAAAAATGATCTGTGAGGGCCAAAAAGCCTGCGCGTGGATGGTGCAATGCAATGAATCGACACATTTGGTATGATAAACAACTTGCATTTGAGGGATCCTGCTTCTCATTTGGTGGTTATCTCCGCAGAGACAACCGCTGGGTCAAATTATCCGAGCTGATCCCCTGGAAACTGGTTGAGGATATATACGTATCGAAGCTGCAAAACGACTTTGGCGCCCCGGCCCATTCAGCCCGTATGGCCTTTGGATCATTGCTGATCAAGGAACAACTCGGGCTAAGTGATGAAGAGGCGGTGACACAGATCACAGAGAACCCTTATCTGCAATACTTCATCGGTCTGAAGGAATTTCAGAAGGAAGCGCCCTTTGACGCGTCACAGCTGGCCTACTTTCGCAAGCGCTTTTCCCCTGAAGCGGTGAATCGGATCAACGAGGCGATTGCGACTGCCCAGGCTCGGGCAGAGCTCAAGGAGACCAATGATTTTTGCTCCACCGATGATACTCCCTCGGAAGACACCTGCTTCGATCAGAGAAGCAAGCAGGAACAACCGGAAGAAAAGACAAAAAACCAGGGCGAGCTTTTTGTTGATGCCACCTGCACTCCAGGGGATGTTACCTATTCTCCTACGGACCTGGAGCTGCTGAACAAAGCCAGAGAGAAAGCGGAGAAGATTCTCCGCCGTACCCGTACGAATGAGGAGACTAAGTCACAAACCTTATTTGCGACTAAACTGGTAAAAAGTTACAACGGACGCCGGGTCGTTGATAATATCAACCTGGAGATTAACCGGGGTGAAGTGGTCGGCCTCCTGGGGCCAAATGGGGCTGGCAAGACGACAACCTTCTACATGATAGTTGGGCTTGCACAGCCGGATGGTGGGAGGGTTTTGTTGAATGGTGAGGATATCAGTCTGTATCCCATGTATATGAGGGCGCGAAGGGGGATCAATTATCTCCCGCAGGAGGCGTCGGTATTCCGAAAACTAACCGTTGAAGAAAATATAATGGCTGTCTTGGAAACCCTGTACATAAACAAAGGAGAACGCGAGAAGCGGCTACAGGAGCTTCTGAAAGAACTGGATCTTACGGGTCTTGCAAAGAATATGGCATACTCACTTTCCGGCGGCGAACGAAGACGGGTGGAGATCACGCGGGCCTTGGTTACATCACCACAGTATATGCTCCTCGATGAGCCCTTTGCGGGTATTGATCCGATAGCGGTAGCGGATATCCAGGATATTATCCGTACCCTGCGATCAAAGGGGATAGGGGTTTTGATTTCCGATCATAACGTACGGGAGACTCTCAAGGTATGTGACAGGGCGTATATCGTAAACGAGGGTACGATTCTGGTTGAGGGTGATCCGGACTCTATAGCGAGAAGCGAAATCGCTCGCAGGATTTACCTTGGGAAAGATTTTGATCTATAGGTGTCGTCAATCCATAAT
>CAYXUH010000086.1:0-7323 GCA_964468685.1 uncultured Syntrophaceae bacterium
TTCCGGCCTCCGACATCTCCTTTGTCCACATGTCCAAGATCATGTACGCCTAATCTCCCTCTGACAATCAAGATGCGGTTTTTCGTTCATGAGGATGCTTGCCTGAGATGGATTTCTTCCTGCTATACGTAATAAAAAGATGGTTGAAACACAACCCTTCTAACCTGTATTACTGCAAAGCGACGCAATAGCGCCACCCACCACTATCTGCAGTACGAGAGGAGAATTGAGTGAAAAACTACCGAAAGGAACTCTGGTTTAACGTGCCCTTACGGAGGGGCTTTGTCAATATTACGCCGCAGGTGAATGAATGCCTGTGCGAAAGCGGGATCAGCGAGGGCCTCCTGCTGTGTAACGCCATGCACATAACGGCATCGATCTTTATCAACGATGATGAGTCGGGCCTTCATCAGGACTATGAAGAGTGGCTGGAGGGGCTCGCCCCCCATGAGCCGGTCTCCCGATACCTCCACAACCGGACGGGGGAGGACAACGGAGACGCCCACCTGAAGCGACAGGTCATGGGGAGAGAGGTCGTCGTGGCGGTCACGGAGGGGGGACTCGATTTTGGCCCCTGGGAGCAGATTTTCTACGGCGAGTTTGACGGGAGAAGAAAAAAGCGGGTCCTCGTGAAAATTATCGGCGAGTGAAAGAGGCTTAAAAACGCACGTATTGCCCAACTACCCATTGACAAATATCTATCTTCGTGTATGAAGTGAGGGGCACGGAATATGTAGGGAGGGGCGCACCTGAGACGGCTGGTTTTGTCCTCCCGATTGCAGTAATTGTATTCCATTCAAAGATCAATGTCCGGAAAAGGACACATTATGAAAAACGCTAAGGAGGAGTGAAATGGCTTACGAGTATGAGAAGTTGACAGTCGAACAGGACGGTATGGTAGTGGTAGCGGCAATCAACCATCCGCCGGCAAATTCGATGGGGCAGGGTGTTTTGAGGGACATCAACGACCTGCTCGACAAATGTGAAAATGATGACGGCGTTCGTGTTATCATCCTGACCGGTACCGGGGACAAGCTCTTTTCCGCCGGGGCGGACATTACCGAATTTGCGGATCTCCAGAAGGGGAAGATACCCGAGTACAACGGCAACGAGATCTATTTCAGGATCGAGGAATATCCGAAGGTCATCATCGCCGCGATGCAGGGAGGCGCTTACGGCGGCGGCCTCGAACTGGCATGTGTCTGCCACCTGAGGATTATGGCCGAAGAGGCGACCTTGGGTCTTCCGGAAGTGAAACTGGGCCTCAACCCCGGGTGGGGCGGTACGCAGCGCCTTCCCCGGTTTATCGGCAAAACGAAGGCCCTGGAGCTGATGCTGACGGGTAACTTCATGCCCTCGACGGAGGCTCTTGCACTGGGTCTGCTCAACAAGGTGGTTCCCCAGGATCAGGTCGTGGAAGCGGCCAAGAAACTGGGAAAGAAGCTCGCGGCTGGCGCCCCCGTGGCGCAGCGTGAGATCATGAAGGCGGTCAGGCTCGGACTGGAAACGAATCTCCGGGAAGGTGTTCAGGAGATCGAGTTTGCGGCCAGTAAGACGCTTCAGTTCACGGAGGACTTCAAAGAAGGGGCTTTGTCATTCCTGGAGAAGAGGCCCCCCAACTTTAAGGGTCGCTAAACGTAGAGATATAGCATTATGTAAAACCGTATGTCCCTCCCTTCGGGGAGGGACATTTTTTATGCCCGATGGGCTCTTATCTTCCTGCAAAATCTATATGAAAAGGGGATAATTATCAGACATGGACTATCAGCGCAGGTCGTCGTTTTGTCTTGAGAAATATGGTGTTTGAAGATGATTTATGTTAAATTGGGCACCACAATCTGAGAAAAGTTATTGGAGAGATTATGAAAACGGAAACTATCAGAAACTTTATCCTTCGCCACTTCAGGCACTTTAATGCAGCTGCCCTTGTCGATGCGGCGGAGGGGTATCGGAAGCTTATATCTTCGGAGGGCCGGATGTTCATGGCGATTGCGGGAGCCATGAGTACCGCGGAGATCGGCCTCTCTCTGGCGGAGATGATACGCAGGGATAAGGTGCACGCGATCAGTTGCACGGGCGCCAATCTGGAGGAGGATGTTTTTAACCTGGTGGCGCATGATCATTACGTCCGCATCCCGCGCTACCGGGATCTGACACCTTCCGACGAACGGGCGCTCTTGGAGCGTCAGTTGAATCGCGTGACCGACACCTGTATTCCTGAGGAAGAGGCGATGAGACGCATCGAGCATAAGATGCTGGAGGCATGGGTGGAGGCGGACGAGAAGGGAGAACGTCTTTTCCCACACGAGTTTTTCTACCGCCTCCTGCGCGAAGGGAAGCTCGAACCGTACCAGATTGATCCCGCGGACAGCTGGCTCCTTGCCGCGTGTGAAAAAAATCTGCCGGTGTTTGTGCCCGGTTGGGAGGATTCCACCCTTGGGAATATCTACGCCTCACACTGTCTCAAGGGGGATATCCGTAATGTGCATACCGTGCGCGGCGGGATCGAGTACATGATGTCTCTGGCCGGGTGGTACCAGGATACCTGCGGGGACCATCCGGTCGGGTTCTTCCAGATAGGGGGTGGTATTGCGGGGGACTTTCCCATCTGCGTGGTGCCGATGCTGAGGCAGGATATGGGTCTGAAAGACATAAATCTCTGGAGCTACTTCTGCCAGATCAGTAATTCGACCACCAGCTACGGTTCCTATTCCGGGGCCGTGCCGAACGAAAAGATCACCTGGGAGAAGATTGCCATGGATACGTCAAGCTACATTATCGAGTCGGACGCCACCATCGTGGCGCCCCTCATCTTTGCCTGTGTCCTGGATTCAAAATGATAGCCGCCTATATGTAGGGGAATATGCGTTCTATGACGAACTGGAAGTTTCGTTTTACTTGTTCGTTCCCGACGATCATCCCCATGTGTCCCGGCAGGAGATAGTCAACATCGAGCCGTGAAAGCGTCAGGATGCTCTGCTTGAGCAGGGCGCCGCTCCCTCCGGGGAAGTCTGTTCTCCCGATGTTCTGATCGAAGATCACGTCCCCCGAGAAGAGTGCCTTTCGGGAGGGCCAGTACAGGGAGATTGATCCCGGCGAATGGCCGGGTGTGTGCAGTACCTCAAAATCTTCATTTCCGAGTTTGAGGGTTCCCTCCTCCAGAGACATGTTTATGTCGACCTTCGGGGTATCCAATCCGAACATCCCGTACATGTGGCCGCCGATATCATTCAGGAAGGCAATGCCGTCTTTGTGCATCCCTATCTGTACATCTGTATTGCCGCTGAAGGCCCCGGACGCCTCGAAGTGATCGGGGTGTGAATGGGTGTTGATAATATACCGGATCTTGTCCGGGTTGATTCCGTCTGCCTCCATGCTCTTGAGAAGATCGGGAAGGAATACCACAAGGCCCGGGTCTATGAGCGCCTGGGCGTCTCCCCCTATGAAAAAGCTGTTACAGTTGTTTTCAAGTGGGTTTGTCCACTCATACACATAGATATCGTTGTCTAATTTCATCCCTTCTCCTTATTTCTTCTTGGGCAGGTACCTCAGGGGATTCTGGGCCCTGTTTTTGCGTCGTATTTCAAAGTACAGAAGGGATTTTCCGGTCTCTCCTTTTCCCAAAATTCCGATATGGTCCCCTTGCGCGACAGTGGTTCCCGGGCTTGCCATCCGTTTCTTTAGTTGAGAATAAACGGTTGAATAGGTATCGCTGTGTTTTATAATAACGGTCTCTCCGAAATATTTCATAGGTGCGGCGTAGGTTACCGTTCCTGCCGCAGCCGCCAGGACGGGCGTTCCTTCCTCCCCGTCTATCTTGATCCCGTTATGTCGCATCCCTTTGTATGTGCCGAACTTTGAGGATACCGTTCCCTTTGCCGGCCATATGAACCGGGGCCGGTAGGATTTCTGAGGAGGCGCAGGGGTCTCCTTGCCCGGGATGGTGATAGATGTCTGTGGTTTGTCTGTCGAGGCAGGTCCCAGGGTTTTCTCCTGGACCGGGTAGGGAACCTTCTTTTCCGGTGGCCGAGATTTCAGCCCCGTGTCGAGCGTAATTTCGACGGGTTCTGTCGCATTGGGAATAAAGAGCGCGCTGCCTGCCTCGATCGTAGTGTCGGGCAGGTTGTTAGCCCTGGCGATCTCGTCGGGATCGGTGTTGTACGCCCGCGCTATTCTCCACAGGGTTTCACCCTTCTTCACACTGTGATACACGCCGCCCGTCCTTGGCGTTGTCGCACAGGCGGTTATGAACAGGAAAATAAGCAAAAGCGTAAACAATGTTTTCTTGTCGCGTAACATAGTTCCTCGATTATAGAACATACTTGATTAATATAAAACCCCCAACGAGAAGAAACACAAAGACAAAGGCCAGGATATTGAAATACCTGTCTATAAACCGTTTGATCTCTGGGCCGAACCTGTATATCAGCCAGCCCACCAGAAAGAATCGCGCGGACCTGCTTATCGCCGAAGCGATGAGAAAGACGATAAAGTTTATCTTGAACGCGCCCGCCGATATGGTGAAGACCTTGTAGGGAATGGGCGTAAAACCGGCTATCCCGACGGCCCATGCGTTGTAACGGTTGTAGAGGTCGCCTACTGCGGTGTATTGCTGCGTAAAGCCGTAAAAATCAACGATACGAAGTCCGATCAGGTCCATGAACTGGTACCCGATGGTATATCCGATCACACCACCGAGCAGTGATCCCGCGGAGCAGATCAGCGCGTACCGGAACGATCTGGCCGGGATGGATATCGCCAGCGCGATCAGCAGGACATCCGGCGGTACCGGAAAAAAACTGGATTCCGCCAACGCGAGGAGAAAAAGGGCCCATGAGCCGTACGGTGTTTCGGCCCAGCGAAGAACCCAGTCATATAGTCTTCTCAACATACGCCTCCTCTGTCAATCCTTCCACCCGTGTTCTCCTATAAGGGCAACAAAGCGGCATCCGCAGATATCTTCAGTCCTTAAATCCCCCGGCTCTTCAGACAGGCGCGTTACCTTCACCAGTGTCTGTGAGCTTCGGTCTCCTACGGGAATGATCAGTTTTCCCCCGACAGCCAGTTGTCCCGTCAGGGTTTCCGGAATCTTAGGAGACCCCGCGGTAGTGATGATTGCGTCGAAGGGGGCCTCTTCACTCCAGCCGTACGTTCCGTCTCCGACCCGGATCAGTATATTGTGGTAGTGGAGCGAGTCCAGTGTCCGTTGCGCCCTGAAGGCAAGGGAGGCTATTCTCTCGATCGAAAACACCCTTTCGGCCAGCCCCGCCAGGATGGCCGTCTGATATCCGCAGCCGGTTCCTATCTCCAGAACCTTTTCGGTCCCCTTCAGTCCAAGCGATTCGGTCATGAGCGCAACGATATAAGGTTGCGAGATGGTCTGCCTGGAACCGATGGGAAGGGGGCTGTCGGAATACGCCTGGTCCTGGAGGCTCTCGTCCACAAAGAGATGTCTCGGGACAGTCGCCATCGTCTTTAATACCCTCTCATTGCTGATGCCCCTCCCCGTGAGTTGGGTATTGATCATCCGGGTTCTTTGTCTATTGTATCTTCTCACGGGTTCTGCTCAAGTGTTTTCTCTTGGGAGGAATTTTGTATATATCTTCGACCCATGTGTGTCTCCGGAACCCCATAGCTTCTCGTGTGATGATGAGGTAGTAGTATCTCAGCTTGGTATACTCTCGCGCCCTGTTGTATCGGGATATCTCTCTGTTTATCCTGGCATATAATGTTTCGATAATACCCGGTTCTTCGTTTTCAGTGGGCGCGTTGAGATTCCCTATGCCGCTGTCGACAATCTCCCCGATAGATGCCAGTTTCCTGAGGGCATCGGACAGCGCTTCACCCGTGCGGTAGAGGACATCAGCCCTTTCCTGAAATATCTCTTCTGTTGTTTTTTCGAATCCAGTTTTCTGCATATCATATTTTTACGGGTATGGGATGGTTCGGATACGAAAGATACGAGTAGCTACCACGCCGCAGACCGGTTTTCAACAAAAAAGCGTCTCACCTCGAACGATTGACTTTACGGGGGATGTCACTATACTATTGATATGTGCGGATTGGACAACTGATGGAGGGGAGAAGGCACATGGAGATAAAGATAGGCGCTGCAGTGATTGCCCTTGCCCTGGGAGATATAACAGGGGAAGAGACGGAAGCCATCGTGAACGCCGCGAATTCAGGACTCCGGGGCGGCGGGGGAGTAGACGGCGCCATACACCGGGCGGGAGGGCCCTCCATCATGGAGGAGTGCAGAAGGATCGGTTCCTGCCCCACAGGTCAGGCGGTGGTGACCGGAGGGGGAAATCTCAAGGCCCGGTATGTCATACACACGGTGGGACCGGTGTACCGGGGGGGCGGTCGGGGAGAGGCGGATCTCCTGAAGAGCGCCTACCTGGAGAGTCTCAAGAGGGTGACGGAGAAGGGACTGAAGAGTGTATCCTTCCCCGCGATCAGCGCAGGGGTGTACGGTTATCCCCTGGAGGAGGCGGCGCGCATCGCCCTGACAACCGCCATTGAATATGTGAAGGACCATCATGAGATAGGACTGGTCAGATTTGTCCTGTTTAGTCAGGGTATATACGACGTATTCTTGAGTGAACTGAAGAAAATGATGTGATGTGTGCCTGCGCGGGATACCCGCCCGAACGTTTCTTGCAAACGACACCATCAGAGCGAGGCACGCGCTTCCTTGTCTATTTTCTTGACATAATGAGGTGATGAAGATAGCATATTCGATTTCTCGCATCTCTTTCTGGAAGGGTAATACAGATGACAGAGGGTAAGAATATACAGAGGGTTCTGGTTGCCAACAGGGGTGAAATAGCCCTGCGGCTGATTCGGACGATCAAGGAGCTGGGGCTCGAGGCCGTGGTTGTTTACGAGAACCCCGATAAGGAAGCGCTCTTTATCAGATTTGCGGATGACGCGATCATGATAGGCGATGGCCCGAGGAAGGATTATCTGAGCATTGACAGGATGATCTGGGCGGCCCGCAAGAGCGGCGCCGACGCGATCCACCCCGGGTACGGATTTCTCGCGGAGAACCCCGATTTCCCCAGCGCCTGCGTGGAGGCCGGTATCACCTTTATAGGGCCTCCTTCCGATGTGATCCATGATTTGGGGAACAAGATCATTGCCCGAAAAATAATGAAAAAAGCGGGTATACCGATCACACCGGGTACCGGCAACCTTGATCCGGGGGAAGAAGGGACACAAGAGGCGATTGGTTTTGGTGAAAAATACGGATATCCTCTTATGCTGAAGGCCTCATCCGGTGGCGGGGGGAGAGGGATCCGAAAGGTTGATAATGCCAAGGCC
>CAYXUH010000087.1:0-4387 GCA_964468685.1 uncultured Syntrophaceae bacterium
TCACAGCCACCTCCGGTGCCGGAGGTGGGAGTTGTGATCGCTCGGAGCCATCGCACCCTCCCAGCAAGAAGCCGCCCAACAGGGCCATCATAACCACATTCCATGTAAGAGACGTGCAAACAGTTCTATTGAATCGCATCATGATTCTCCTATTAAAGATGATAAGTGTAACTACTCAGGTGGATAGGCTAATCTCCCCCTTAATCCTTCCAGGAATATGTCTGTAACCTGTCTTGCGTCTTTTTCAACATCACCTGAAATCCCGTCATGGATACGTTGCATCACCATTCCCATATTGGCTTCGATAAACATGGCGGCAACCTTCATCGAGTCCAGAGGGGAAAATAGACCCTGCCTGACCCCTTCATCCAGGACATTGGCCACTCGTTCCACAAAAGTCCGGTATCTGCTATCGGTATAATGGTTTTTCTCTGAATGCATCCTCTCCCGATCGAAAAAGAGGATGCGGATCAGATCCCCGTGCTCGTCGAAGAATCGCAAATGACAGAGAGAAATTCCCTCCAGCTTTCTGTCAGGCCCTTGATCGCCATCAAGCAAAGCTAAGCTTTCCCTTACAAGCGGATCAAAAATCGCATCAAGGGCCGCATCAAGGATCTCTTCCTTGTTTTTGAAATAGACGTAGAGAGTTCCCTTCGCAACCCCGGCTTCAGTGGCCACCCGGTCCATTGTCAGGCCCTGAATGCCGTCACGCATCAGCAGGCCGATAGCGGCCGCAAGGATCCCCTGCCGCGTCAGGGCCTCCAATGCCTTTTTGCGCTTATCCTTTTTATTCCTCTCCATGCAAAAACCAGCCGGTCATTTTTTGAACTGAGTGGTCAAACTAAAGCTTTCCCGGATGGCTGTCAAGCAAATTGTGAATGCCCCCGGGTATCTGGCCTCTCTTATCAGGCTTGACAGGCCCAAAATAACATTGTAGGTTCGGCGCATCATAAAAGCGAATAGTCTCATATCTGCGAATTTGTTTTTCATATTTTTTGTCTGTTGTATAGTAATCCCCCCTTGGCAGGCCCGCGCCGAAGGTGATATCGCGAGGCGCGCGAGCACCGTTACCCTGTATCTGGAAAATGATCTGTTCTATAAAACGGACCGACAGTACACGCATGGGATGAAGCTCTCATGGGTCTCACCCGATCTGACGGAAACCCGGGATACTCCGTTCGTTCCCGCGTGGAGCTACCCGCTTATTGAACGACTTCCCTTTGTCAATAAACCGGGGTATCGCCGTTCTGTATCGTTCTCATTGGGACAGGGCATGTATACGCCGGAGGAGATTGAACGCAACGATCTCATCGCAGACGCCCGGCCCTACGCCGGCATGACCTATCTTGCGGTCGGGGTCCACGGCAAGGACGACGGGCGGATGGATACCCTCGAATTCGACGTGGGAATTATCGGTCGTCATTCCTATGTCGAGGAAGTTCAGAAAGTCACCCACAGATGGGTCGCGGCAACCGATCCCCAGGGGTGGAACCATCAGCTTCGCGATGAGCCGATCCTCAATGCCTTCTTTGAGCGCAAATGGCGACTAATTCGGACGAAAGACGCGGCTTCGGATTCGACTGTATCCCTTACATAGGTGGTGGTATCGGAAACGCCTTCACCGGGGCCAACGTGGGAGGAGAGATCCGCTTCGGCTGGAACCTCCCAAATGATTTTGGGACCTATATCATCAGGCCCGGGTCAGACGGTAATACCCCCTTGGAGAGTACCGATCCACGGCTCTCTCGTTCCGGCCGCTTCGGGGTCCATCTCTTCCTCGCCACTACCGGAACTGCCGTGGCGCGCAATATCCTGCTCGACGGAAACACGTTCCGGGACAGTCACAGTGTCGACAAGAAACATTTCGTTGCCTGTTTCGCCGGAGGGGCTGGGATCACTGCCGGACGGTTCAAGATTACATACTCCCACGTCTATCAAAGGAAAGAGTTCAAGGCCCAGGAAAAAAATCAGCAATACGGCTCAATATCAGTATCCTGCACATTCTAACCCCTTACTGTTTCTAACACCTGTTAACCATCAGCGACCCGGACCGGGAAACAGCACCCGGCTATTACCTTGCAACAAATCCCAAGGTTTGATAGTGTCCGCGCGTACTATTCTGCGGAAGCGCTCTCACAGTGCACGAAAAACATTTGATCGGGAGATGCCGTATGGAATCAAATCTGTTCATCCCCAAGCAGTACAAACCACTGCTCGATCTGCACGAAACGGAAAAGGCCATCGGTCAGATCAAAACCTTTTTCCAGACCAACCTGTCGTTCGAGCTGGAGCTTATGCGCGTGACGGCGCCTCTGTTCGTCAGAGCGGGTACAGGAATTAATGACGATCTCAATGGAATTGAGCGGCCTGTCTCCTTTAACATAAAAGGGGCCGGCAACATGGGTGTTGAGATGGCGCAGTCTCTCGCGAAATGGAAGAGGATGATGCTGGCCGATTACGGCGTAAAACAGGGGCATGGTCTATGCGCCGACATGAATGCCATACGGCCAGACGATCTGCTGGACAACACGCATTCAATATATGTGGATCAGTGGGACTGGGAAAGGGTGATATCAGAAGAGGAACGAAACCTGGAATTCCTGAAGTCTATCGTGAGAAAGATATACGATGTCATCCGACGGACGGAAAAGTACATCTGCTACCGGCGGAACGTTATCGAGCCGATCCTTCCCGAAAAGATTACCTTCATACACAGCGAAGATCTGGAGGAACAATATCCCGACCTCACCCCAAAAAAACGGGAAAATATCGCATGCAAGGAATATGGGGCCATCTTTCTCATAGGAATCGGGGGCAAACTGAAAAACGGCAAACCGCATGACGGGCGCGCCCCCGATTATGACGACTGGTCCACCCCAACCACGGGAGGACGAACGGGACTCAACGGAGACATCCTTGTACACTATCCGATGTTCGATTGCGCGTATGAGATCTCCTCCATGGGTATCCGGGTGGACCCGGAGGCCCTCCTCAGGCAACTGGAGATTACGGGCAACACGGAACGGAAAGAGCTGCTTTTTCACCGGCGCCTCCTGGCCGGAGAGCTGCCCCTCTCTATCGGCGGAGGGATCGGCCAGTCGCGGCTCTGTATGTTTTACCTGAAAAAAGCCCATATCGGCGAGATACAGGCAAGCATATGGCCCGAGGACATGGTTGAGCGGTGCCGTAAAAACAAGATTTTTCTATTATAATGAGGATGGTCGTACCATGAAACGAACAAAGATATTCGAACTCCTGAAATCAGAATCGCCTTCAGATGCTATCCTGATCAAGGGGTGGGTCAGAACCAGACGCGATTCAAAGGGATTCTCCTTTATCGAGGTCAACGACGGATCATGCCTTGCGAACGTGCAGGTCATAGCGGAGCAGGGGCTGAACAATTACGCCGACATCCTGAAGCTGTCGACGGGCAGCGCGTTGGCTGTCACCGGAAGGCTGGCGGCGTCACAGGGCAAAGGGCAGGCATGGGAAATACAGGCTGATGATGTAGAAATCATCAACATCGCCCCGGATTCATACCCCCTCCAGAAAAAGCGCCACAGCGACGAATTCCTGCGGGGTATCGCGCATCTCAGGCCGCGGACGAACAAATACGGAGCGGCTTTCCGGATCAGGTCGGAGGTGTCATACGCCATTCACCGATTCTTCAAGGAACGGGGGTTTACCTACATCCACACCCCCATCGTCACCGCTTCCGACTGCGAGGGAGCGGGAGAGATGTTCAGGGTCAGCACGCTCGACCCGGACAACATCCCGAAAGCGGATGGATCGGTGGATTATTCCTTGGATTTTTTCGGTAAGCAGGCGAACCTGACCGTGTCGGGTCAGCTTGAGGCCGAACTATTTGCACTTGCACTGGGCGATGTCTATACCTTCGGGCCCACCTTCAGGGCCGAAAACTCCAACACCCGCCGGCATGCCGCCGAATTCTGGATGGTGGAACCGGAGATGGCGTTCTGCGATCTCGAAGGCGATATGGCCCTCGGCGAGGAGATGGTGAAATATCTGGTCGCCTATGTAATGGACGAATGCCGTGACGACCTCGACCTCTTTGCCCGATTTGTCGATAAGAATCTGATGGCGACACTGGAGAACATTGCCGCATCGGATTTTATACGGCTCCCCTACCGTGAGGCGGTGGATATACTGGGTACGGTTAAGGACCAATTCGACTATGACGTGGACTTCGGGAAGGACCTGCAGTCCGAACACGAACACTACCTGACCGAGCAGCACTTCAAAAAACCGGTCATCGTCTATGATTACCCCGCCACGATTAAACCCTTTTACATGCGGGTCAATCCCGACGGCCAGACCGTCGCCGCCATGGATGTCCTGGTCCCGAGCATTGGGGAGATCATCGGAG
>CAYXUH010000087.1:4487-7206 GCA_964468685.1 uncultured Syntrophaceae bacterium
CAGACCGTCGCCGCCATGGATGTCCTGGTCCCGAGCATTGGGGAGATCATCGGAGGGAGCCAGCGCGAAGAGCGGCTCGACATCCTGGAGGCGAGGATGGATGAAAGCGGCCTGCCCAAGGAGGATTACTGGTGGTATTTGGACTCCCGGAAATTCGGAAGCGTCCCGCACAGCGGGTTCGGCCTGGGATTTGAACGGCTGATCATGCTGATCACCGGCATATCGAACATCCGGGACGTTATCCCCTTCCCCCGGACACCCAACAGCATAGAATTCTGAAACAGGAAAGGAACAAAACATGATCAAGATAACCTGCATGGGGGCCGCAGGGACGGTAACGGGATCAAACTACCTTATCGAAGATTCCCGCGGCAAAAAGATAATTGTGGATTGTGGCCTTTTCCAGGGGGGGAAACAGACCGAGTGGCGCAATTCGGCGGACTGGGGGTTCGATCCGGGGGAGATAGACACTCTCCTGTTGACCCATGCGCACATCGACCACAGCGGCAGGATCCCTAAACTCGTCAAGGACGGCTTCCAGGGGAAAATCATCACCTCTCCGCCCACGGCACAGCTGTGCGAGGTCATGCTCCTCGATTCAGGACACGTGCAGGAGATGGACGCGGAGTGGCAGACGCGCAGGAACAGGCGCAGAAGTAAAAAGGGGATTGAACCGCTCTATACCGTGGAGGATGCCCAGAAAAGCCTTCAGTATTTCTCACCCGTGGAGCAGAATCAGACCATCGACATCGCACCGGGGATGAGGGCACGGTTTCTCAATGCGGGGCATATCCTCGGGTCCTCGATCATAGAGCTGTGGATAAAGGATGAGGGGGCAGAGACAAAGATAGTCTTCTCCGGAGATATCGGCAAGAACAGACAGCTGATCGTCAAGGATCCCGCCGAAGTAACACAGGCGGACTATCTCTTTATCGAATCAACCTACGGCAACCGCCTGCATCGTTCCTTCAAGGACAGTGAGGCGGAGCTGCTGGAGGCCATCCGGTATGCCGTATCAAACAATGAAAAGGTGATTATTCCGGCATTCGCTGTGGAGAGAACCCAGGAGATACTCTATATCCTGGGCGCATTTCAGCGCAGCGGTTCCCTGCCCGACATGCCGATCTATCTCGACAGCCCGCTCGCGATCAAGGCCACCGAGATATTCCGCAAAAACAAAAAGTACTACGACGAAGAAGCGATGGAGATCGTCAATCAGGGATTCGATCCTTTTGACATGCTCAACCTGAAATTCACCCCCTCGACCGAAGAGTCCATGGCAATCAATAAAAAGCCGGGGTCCGCAATCGTTATCGCGGGGAGCGGCATGTGTACCGCGGGGAGAATCAAGCACCACCTCAAGCACAACCTGTGGCGCGAGGGAGCCAGTGTCATCATCGTGGGGTTTCAGGCCATGGGGACCACCGGCAGGAGGATCGTGGACGGAGAGAAGAGTGTCCGGGTATTCGGAGAAAACGTCGCCGTGGCGGCAAAGGTTTATACCATCGGCGGATTCTCGGCACATGCGGACCAGAAGGGACTCCTTGAGTGGGCGGGGCACTTTGCCGAGTCACATCCCCGCGTCTTTGTCATACACGGGGAGGCGACGGCCAGCGAGGCCCTCGCAGAAAAGCTCAGAGAAGATCTCAAACTGGAGGCCTATGTCCCAAAAATGGGAGAGTCGCTGATCCTCGAAGCCCAGAAGATGACCCGAGCACCGGCTCCCGGGGCGGCGCCGGAAGACCTGCAGCAGGTCATGCAGGGAACCGTTATCAACCTCGAGAAAGAACTGAAAGAATTGAAAGGAAGGCTCGCGGCAAAGAGCGGCAGGATCGAGGAGGCCGATATAGACCGGTTGAGAGATGTCGAGGAAGATCTGCGGATGATCCTTCCCGAATAGGAGGCTCAACGGCGAAGCCGCTCCTTGAGCGCCATGATCCTCCGGTAGGATGCATCGATCCTGGTGGCCGGTATTTTCCCTTGGCACACCAGCCTCTCCAGTATGGCACCGGCCTTTGATGCGATATCCTCTTCAAAGACGGAGTTGTTTGCAAAGACGAGAATGTCGACCCCGGCGAGAAGGGCTCGCTTTATCGTGGTCTCAAGCCCGTAGACCCCCCGTATTGCCTTCATCTGCATGTCATCGGAGATGACCACGCCCTCATACCCCATATAATCACGCAGGATGTGCATCACCTTGGGTGAGAGCGTGGCGGGCCATTGGGGATCAAGATGCCTGTTGAATACGTGGGCCGTCATGATCATGTCACACTTCCCCGCCTTGACGATCTTATCATAGGGGATCAGCTCTTCGGCAGACCAGGTCTCCGTGATATCGACAAACCCCTCGTGCGAATCGGTGGTTGAGCTCCCGTGGCCAGGAAAGTGTTTGATAGCGGAGAGGATGCCGCGACTGTGCAGGGAATTGATTACCGCAATCGCCTGTCGGACCACGACCGCCGGGTCGGCGGAAAAGCTTCGCTCCAGCTTCCCGATCACAGGATTTTCCGGATTGGTATTCAGATCCACAACGGGCGCGAAATTCAGGTTTATCCCTAGACCGGCCAGTGTCTCAGCCGTCGCATCCGCGTACCGCTTCGTCATCTCGACACTGTCCAGCGATCCGAGATGCTGCGCCGACACGGACGGGGGGAACCCGAATTGTTCCTTCAGACGGCAGACCCGTCCCCCCTCCTGATCGATCGCGACAAAGAGGGGA
>CAYXUH010000088.1:0-7187 GCA_964468685.1 uncultured Syntrophaceae bacterium
CACAATATGTTGTGTTTATATGACAGAGGGGGAACAATCCGTGCATAATAAGATCCGGAAGAGGGACGGCCGCTTGGACAGGTTTGACGCGACGAAGATCACTGCTGCGATTGCGAAGGCAGGGACGGCAACCGGCGAGTTCGGCGAAAAGGTGGCACAAAGGCTGACAATAAAGGCGCTCAACCTGGCGGAGAAGTTCTTCGACAGCAAAATAATGACCGTGGAAGAGATACAGGACATTGTCGAAGAGGTGCTCCTCGGATCTTCATACCGCAAGACCGCCAAGGCGTACATCATATACAGGGATCAGCACGCGAAGTTGAGGGAGATTACGGACAAGATGGAGGTCGATCTGGTAGATCAGTACCTCGAAAAGCTTGACTGGAAGATAAACGAAAACAGCAATATGGATTACTCGCTTCAGGGACTCAACAACTACCTCTCCTCCGAAGTGAGCAAGGTATACTGGCTGAACAAGATATATACCGATGATATCAAAAAGGCCCAAGTGGAGGGTGATTTCCACATCCATGACCTCAACATCCTCTCCGTCTACTGCGTGGGGTGGGATCTCCACGACCTGCTTACAGAGGGGTTCAAAGGGGCATCCGGGAAGGTGGAAAGCAAACCAGCCAGACACCTCCGAAGTGCCCTCGGACAGATCGTCAACTTCTTTTACACACTCCAGGGTGAGGCGGCGGGCGCGCAGGCCTTCTCAAACTTCGACACACTCCTCGCTCCCTTTATCCGGTATGACAACCTCGGGTTCAAAGAGGTAAAACAGGCCCTTCAGGAGTTCATCTTCAACATCAATGTCCCGACACGGGTAGGTTTTCAGACGCCCTTTACCAATGTCACGCTGGACGTAAAGGTGCCACGGTACTATGCCGACCAAGGCGTTATTATCGGGGGAGAACCGCAAAACGAACCATACAAGGACTTCCAGGAAGAGATGGTCATGTTCAACAAGGCCTTCCTCCAGGTGATGGCCGAGGGGGACGCCAAGGGCCGCGTCTTCACCTTCCCGATCCCCACGTATAACATCACCAAAGACTTTGACTGGGACAATGCAGAGCTCGACTACCTGTGGGAGATGACGGCGAAGTACGGCGTACCCTACTTTTCAAACTTCGTCAATTCCGACATGAACCCGGAAGACGCACGGAGCATGTGCTGTCGCTTACGGATAGACAACAGGGAACTCGAGAAGAGGGGGGGCGGCCTTTTCGGCTCCAATCCACTGACAGGGTCCATCGGCGTCATAACCATCAACATGCCACGGATCGGGTACCTCTCAAAAACGGAGGATGAATTCATTGAACGGGTGGACCACCTGATGGTCCTGGCACGGGAAAGCCTCGAGACAAAGAGGAAGGTCCTCGAAAAATTTACCGACAATGATCTGTATCCCTACACGAAATACTACCTCAGAGAGGTGAAGCAGCGCTTTGGTGAATACTGGAAAAACCACTTTTCCACGATAGGTCTCGTGGGGATGAATGAGGCATGCCTCAACCTCATGGGAAAGGATATTGCCGAACCCGAAGGACAGGAATTCACCAAGAGGGTGCTCGATTTCATGAGGGATCGGCTGGTTGCATTTCAGGAGGAAACCGGGAACAACTACAATCTTGAAGCTACTCCGGCCGAGGGAACCTCCTACAGCCTCGCAAAGAAAGATAAGGAGAAATACCCCAAGATCATCTGCGCCACCGGGAACGGGACAAGAGAGGAAGATGTGGAGATGTTCTATACCAACTCCACACAGCTTCCCGTCAATTTTACCGATGATATCTTTGAGGCATTGGATCTCCAGGATGAGATCCAGACCAGATACACGGGGGGAACGGTCTTTCACATTTACGCGGGGGAGCGCATCGAAGACGCCTCTGCCGTAAAACTCCTGGTGCGAAGGGTCTGTGACAGATACCACCTCCCCTACTTCACCTTTTCCCCCACCTTCAGCGTGTGTCCAAACCACGGCTATCTCAACGGGGAGCAGTATACATGCCCGACATGCGAAGAGCCCTGTGAGGTCTTTTCCCGTGTGGTCGGGTATCTGCGCCCGGTAAAGCAATGGAACAAGGGGAAACAGGAGGAGTTCAAAACCAGGCAAGTGTTCCAGGTATAAGATGAGAATCAGCGATATTCAAAAATTTTCTCTGATAGATTATCCCGGAAAGATCTGCGCCATCATCTTTACACAGGGGTGTAATTTTAGGTGCCCATACTGCCACAACCCGGAGCTCGTCGAACCATCTCTGTATGGGGAGGTCGTGGCAGAGCGCGATATTCTGGCCTTTCTCGAACGGCGACGGGGAAAGCTCGACGCCGTGAGCATTACCGGTGGAGAACCCCTGCTGCAGCGCGATCTGACCACATTTATCGAGCAGGTACGATCGCTGGGGTATCTGGTCAAGATTGACACCAACGGTTCCTTCCCTAAAATTCTGAAGAAACTAATCGCCAGAGGGTTGCTGGATTACATAGCCATGGATGTCAAGGCACCCCTTGAAAAATATGAAAAAGTCATCAACGCCCCAATAGCCCCTGAGAATATTTCAGAGAGCATACAGATGATCATGAACTCCGGGATCGATTATGAGTTCCGGACGACCCTTGTAAAAACTCTTCTAACGGAAAAGGATCTGGATAAGATAGGTACACTCATAGGGGGGGCCAAACGGTATGTACTGCAACGATTCGTACCCTCAAAGACCTTGGACCCCGCATTTATGAACGAGAAGACCTGGACCGATGAAGAACTGTACGACATCAAAGAACGACTGAAAAAATCGGTGTCGTCCGTCACTATTCGTTAATCCCTATTCTATCGAGAAGCCCGTCGCTTGATGAATACCCGGCATACCGGTATCCTCTTTATATCTTGTGGTTATTTCGTGGTTGATATATAGTGAATCCGTTTTTTATCTCTTAGATTAAGGATGGCGTATCGTCCACATGACTGATTCGATACAACAGGCAAAGGAGGTCCTCCGGATAGAGGCGGAGAGTATCTCGAATCTTATCGATAAGGTTGGCCCAACCTTTTCCCGGGCTGTCGAAATCATACACCAAGCCAAGGGACGTGTTATCGTTACCGGGATCGGGAAATCGGGTCTTGTGGGAAAGAAGATTGCGGCAACCTTGACGAGCACGGGAACACCCGCCATCTTTCTCCATCCGGTGGAAGGATTACATGGAGATCTCGGCATTGTAACCAGGGATGATGTGATACTGGGCATATCGAACAGTGGTGAGACGAGCGAGTTGAACATACTGATCCTGAATGTGAAGGATATAGGCCTATCCATCATAGCCCTCACCGGAAATATGGACTCAACACTTGCAAAAAGCAGTGACGTGACCATCGACGTAAGCGTTGAAAAAGAGGCATGCCCCTTCGGACTGGCGCCTACGTCGAGCACCACAGCGACTTTGGCGATGGGGGATGCCCTGGCTGTTGCCCTCGTCAAAAAAATGGAATTTACCGAACGTGACTTCTACAAATTTCACCCGGGCGGGCACCTCGGCCAGCGGTTGATGGCACGGGTGAAGGACGTTATGATCAGAGGCGGGGTTATGCCAGTCGTGCTCAGTGGGACATCCGCGCTCGCGGCCATCGAAGAAATAGACGAAAAAAATCTCGGCTTCATATTTATAACAGACGGAGAAAATCGCCTCCTGGGCATCCTGACCGACGGGGATCTGAGGCGGCATATCAGGAAGGGAATGACATTCACAACACAATTGGTGGACGACCTGATGACAAGGGCGCCAAAGACCATCGATCCCAACACATCTCTGGCACAAACCATAGAGATCATGCAGAGAGACGAGATTACCACGTTGGCCACCATAGACGAGGATGGACATCTTGAAGGATATATCCACCTTCATGACATACTGGGAAGGGGAGGCACCATAAAGATTTCCATGCCACGGTAAAACGGTGTAAAACCCGCCCACCAACAGACACAAACTTGAGTCAAGATGCTTCAGAACTACTTCATTGTCCGTTGTCTCAGTTGCGGGCAAAAAAACCGTATCGTACGAAACCGATTGAAAGACAGGCCTGTCTGCGGGAGGTGCGGGGCTCCTCTTGATGAACTCATCGTGCAGTGCTTCCGCTGCGGGACCAAAAACCGCATCCCGGAGAACAGGCCCCACGATCTTCCCCTCTGTGCCAAATGCAAGGCACCTCTCTATCATAAAGGCAAAGAGAACGAACCATAGCAATTCAGGATTATTGTTCACGGCCTGCGGCTCTGGAAGCCTTTGAGATGTGAACCCTCATCTTGAGATTATGGTGTGGCCTCTCCCATGATGATACCGTAAAAGGGAGTGACAGGATTTTGAATGGGCGTATCAGGTCTGAATGTTATATTATGAACAAAGATGCCACCATACGACATATTGTAGAACGGCTCGGAACCGCCGAGATCGACTACCGGGACAATACCGGGCGGGGGAGGGATGTCTTTGAAGCCGGCGTCCTGATCCCCCTCCTTTTCACGGCAGGTCAACAGGCGGATGACGGCGAATGGTCATTCCTGCTCAGTAAGAGATCAGCCGCCGTTTCACAGTCTGGAGACCTGAGCGGCCCGGGAGGGAAACTCGAACCTTTCTGGGACCGCCTTCTCAGATTCTTTATCGTACGCGGGTTTCCCTCCCTTATGAGGGGAAACGAGCGGATGTACGCCGACAAACGAGGAAAGGCCGCGTTCGACACCATAACCCTCTTCCTCGCCAGCGCCGTGAGAGAATCGTGGGAGGAGATACGCCTCAGTCCTTTCAATCTCCGGTTTCTCGGTCCCCTTCCCCCGCGCAATCTATTCATGTTCACCAAGACGATCTTTCCCGTCGTGGGACTGATCGAAAAGAACAGAGGACTGCGCCCCAACCAGGAGGTGGACAAGCTGATCGAGATACCGCTGGATGCGTTTTACCATGAAGAGAATTACGGCAGCCTTTCCATCCCCCCCCCGAAGGGTGCTGTAAACGGGGCGGACCATAAGCAGACCTTCCCCTGCCTGATACACACAGACAGCGACGGAGAAGAAGAGGTCCTCTGGGGGGCCACCTTCAGCATCATTATGTCCTTCCTCGGCATCGTCTTTGACTTTGAGCTACCACAGATACGACCGGAGAGGATAATCACCAGACCGCTGCAAGCAAACTACCTCGGGGGAAACCGGGCACGCCCCTCCAAACTCCTTGACAAGATTCTGCCGGGCAGGTAGTGTTTCCAGCCTGGATTTCAGACAGGCCAATACATGTAAAGAGATACGAGGAATCGACTATGGTTACCAAGAGAGCGTCCGAGATCACCCCTTTCATCGTTATGGATATCCTTGAAAAGGCGCAGGAGATGGAACGGGACGGAAAAGATATCATTCACATGGAGGTCGGCGAACCGGACTTTGATACGCCCGAGTGCATAAACGAGGCTTGCCGCAAGGCCATCAAAGACGGGAAGACGCACTACACGCACAGCCTCGGCCTGATAGAATTGCGGGAGGCGATCTGCGAGCACTACTTTACGAAATACGGAGTCGATATCTCGCCGGACCGGATCATCGTTACATCCGGAACCTCCCCCGCCATGTTTCTGCTCTTCTCCGCGCTGATTGAACGGGGAGAGGAGGTGATCATATCGGACCCCCATTACGCGTGCTATCCGAATTTCATCAGCTTTTTCGAAGGGGTCCCGGCCCGCGTTAATGTCTTTGAGGAAGATGGGTTCCAGTATACACCTGAAGGAATCAGGGAAAAGATATCCCCCAGGACAAAGGGGATCATGATCAATTCCCCCTCCAATCCGACCGGCAATCTCCTCAGTACCGAACGGATGGCCGAGATCGCGTCATATGGAATCCCCGTCATCGCGGATGAGATATACCACGGGCTTGTCTATGAAGGGCAGGAACACACCATTCTCGAATTTACCGATAACGCCTTCGTCCTGAACGGATTCTCCAAGGCCTACGCCATGACCGGGTGGAGGCTGGGATACCTCATCGCGCCGAAGGAGTACATACGCCCCATACAGAAGATCCAGCAGAATTTCTTCATTTCCCCGAACTCCTTTGCACAGTGGGGAGGGATCGCGGCGCTCCGGAAGGCGGGCGATGACGTGGTCCGCATGAGAAATATCTTTAACGAACGGAGAAAATTCATCATACGGCGCCTCCGCGAGATCGGACTCGGGATTACGGTGGAACCGACGGGGGCGTTTTACATACTGGGGAATATCAAAGCCTTTTCCACAAACTCGTACGAGATGGCCTTTGACATCCTTGAAAAGGCCCATGTCGGCGTTACCCCGGGGATCGACTTCGGAAAAAACTGTGAAGGGTATCTGCGGTTTTCCTACGCAACCTCCATGGAGAAGATAGAGGAGGGGATCAGCCGAATAGAAAGGTACCTGAAAGAGTACGTACCGTGAGGCCCTTGGCCCCGATAAACGGGGTAAGTACGTTAACAAAATTATTTTCTGCTAGAAAACCGCAGAAAATAATTCCTAACTTACTAAAGGCCGTCCTCTTTGATTTTGACGGCACACTAGCCGCACTGAACGTGGACTTTATCCGGATGCGCAGCGCCGTCCTGGACCTGATGGGCGACTACTGCGCCCCGCCAAGCGCGATGGAAGACCTTTACGTCCTGGAGATGATCGAGGCGGGAAGTACCCACATCTCCAAGAGGTGCCCGGGAAAGGAGGCCGAATTCTTTGCCAGGGCACATGAGCTGATAAGCACTATAGAGACCGAGGGGGCCCGTGAGGGGGCCCTGCTGTCCGGGACGGAAGAAATGTTCCGCGAACTGAGAAGTCGACACATAAAGAACGGGGTCGTGACACGAAACTGCAGGGCCGCCGTTGTGCAGCTGTTTCCCAATATAGATTCCCGTTGTGACGTCGTCATTACCCGAGAGGATGCCACACGGGTGAAACCGCACCCGGATCACCTCTTGGCGGCACTTGACTCGCTGGACACGGACCCCACATTCGCGGCGATGGTGGGGGATCACCCCATGGATATCATCGTGGGAAAGAATGTGGGGGCATACACCGTAGGCGTGCTGACGGGATACTCCGAGGCCGGTCCCCTGCATGAGGCTGGTGCGGACCTGATTATTGAAAGGGCACCGGATATAACCCGCTACCTGTAACCATTGTCCCTTAA
>CAYXUH010000089.1:0-7160 GCA_964468685.1 uncultured Syntrophaceae bacterium
GCCGTCGACTCCAGTATCTCAAGCTCGGATTCTCCGACCGGCAGAAACGCGGTCCGGACGCTCTGCTCGGCAACCTTCTCGGTCCCGGTCATCTCGAGCCCCAGCGCCTGCGTATAAAAATTCACACTTTCATCTATGCTATCGGCCGCAATGCCGATGTGATCCACACACAAAATCTTCATCTCATCCAATCTCCCAACCCGGACAAGCCGGAACCGAAAAAATTTATCACGAAAGCACGAAGTTACGAAAACACGAAAAATAAGATTTGATTTCGTGCTTTCTTCCTTTTCGTGGTTTCGTGATTGTCTTTAATTCTTTTGCCATTTTTGCAAGAACTTTACAACTAAGAGACTCACAAGGAACGTATCATTTTTCTATGCCGTCGCGGGCCTGAATCCCTTTCGCATAGTAGTGCTTGATCTCCTTCATCTCCGTCACGAGATCGGCCCGTTCGATGATCCTCTCATCCGCCCTTCTCCCCGTGATAACCAATTCGACACCAGCCGGCCGGGCATCGATGAATCCGAGCAAATCTTCTACTGAAAAAAGGTTGTAATAGGTTGCGATATTGGCCTCATCGAGGATGATAATATCGTAGGTACCGGAGGACATGATCTTCCGGGTTTCTTCAAGACCGCGGCGAGCCGCCTGTATGTCCTGTTCGTCAGGCTGCCCGTATATGAAACAATCACGGCCGTACTGCTTCACCGTGATGGAATCTTCAAGCCGGGCAAGGGCGTCGAGCTCGCTGTAGTGCATCCCCTTGACGAACTGCGCCAGGTACACCTTCAGCCCGGCACCGACAGCCCGCAGGGCAAGCCCCAGGGCCGCCGTTGTCTTACCCTTTCCGTCTCCCGTGTAAACCTGTACACATCCCTGCATAATAGCCCCGACGGCGTATGATCTGGTTTCAACACAGCGTAACTACTTTAAGGTTCACGGCCCACAATAAGAGCGCAATAGGAGATGAACATCGTAAACACAGATCCGATCCAGTAACCAGTCGAGAGTTGTGAACCGTGAACCTCGTAACCTGAATAGTAATCCTATACCCTGTTCTTGGAAAACCCCAGCGCCGCATTCGCGACGATCATGGTATGCATGTTCGATGTCCCTTCCAGGGTTTCGAACTGTTTCGAATCCCTCAGGAATCTTCCGCAGGGATATTCCGTCGTATATCCATAGGAACCGTGCAGTTTCATACACTCATTCGCCGCATGGACGGCCGCCTTCGCCGAGAACAGTTTCGCCATGGAGGTCTCCATCACATTGGGAATGTTGTGGTCCTTCAGCCAGGCGGCCTTATACACCAGGGCCGCCAGCGCCTCGTGCTCCATCTTCATCTCGGCTATCTGCTGCTGGATCAACTGATACCTCCCTATCGGCTGACCGAACTGGACCCGTTCCTTGGCATACTGAACCGAGGCCTCCAGGCAGGCACCGGAGAGTCCCAGAGCGCCGGCTGCGCAACCGAGTCGTGTAGCGTTCAGCTGCGTCATGCAGATCGCGAACCCCTTATTAACCCCTCCCAGGACGAGTTCCTTCGGCACCTCGACGTTTTCAAAGGTCACCTCCCCCGTATCCGACGCCCACAGCCCTACCTTCTCCGTCATCTTCTTGCGGTTGATCCCCGGAAGGCTGTAGTCCATAATAAAGCAGGTTATCCCATGCGCTCCCGCGTCCTTATCGGTCTTCAAATACAGAAGACCGTGGTCACAGACCGTTCCGTTCGTGGCGAACACCTTGGGGCCATTTACAAGGAAGTAATCACCTTTGTCCTCGGCACGGCACTTCATCCCCGCCACGTCGGAGCCGAAATCAGGTTCCGTCATGACAAAATTGCCGATATACTCGCCGCTGACGAATTTCGGTATATATTCCCTCTTTTGCTCATCGGTCCCGAACTTCTGGATCGTCAGGGCCGGTCCCCAGTCCTGCATGTTGAAGGGCATCCGCCAGGAGGTGTGAATCTTGGCTACCTGTTCGATTGCAAGGGCACCATCGACAAAGCCCATCCCGTTTCCGCCGAACTCTTCGTCGATGCTGAAGCCGAAGAATCCCAGCTCCGCCATCTGGTCGTATATCTCTTTTCTCCAGTGGTGATTCTCCTCATCCTCATCCACGTAGGGAGCGATCTCCCCTTCGGCGAAGTTTTTCGCCATGTCCTGAAGCATCTGTTGTTCTTCCGTCAGTGCAAAATCCATCAATAGGTACCTCCCTTTGAAGTATACATGTTATTTGATGATCATATGCTACAATCTTCGATCTCTACCTCAGCATCCTTCGATGACAATCGACAGGGACTGTCCCCCCAGGGCCCCGACATTGATCAGTCCCCGGCGGGTCTTTCCATCCGTCAGTCTGTGGATCATACCGGTTGTCATGATTCCGCCGGTTGCGGCGCCGGGATGCCCGAAGGCGAGGGAGCCACCGTCCACATTTATCTTTCCCGAGACCACTTCCCCGAGCATCTCTTCCACGGCAAGGCCGTAGGCCGCCGACGGGGTATGGATATCGAGAAAATCCAGATCGCCGAGCTTAAGCCCGCACATGGACAGGGCCTTGTCGATCGAGCGGCTCGTCGTTCTCTCAAGGAGCGTCGGATTGCCCGCCGCGATCCCGAAGCCAAGCATCTTCGCCAGGGGCGTGGCCCCCAGTTCCTCTGCCCTCTCGGCCGACAGCATAATCAACGACGCGGCCCCATCGGCCCAGGGCGCTACAGTCGCATCCGTCGCCGTTCCGTCTTCATCGTCCGGCGGTAGTGCCATAAGATCTTCCAGGCTGCAAGGTTCCGGCAGTTCATCGGCATCCACGACGATCTCCTTCTTCCGCTGCTTGATAGTCACCGGTTCAACCTGCCCGCCGATACGGCCTTCGCCGATCGCCGCAAGGGCCTTTTTATGGTCCCCCAGAGCATAGGCATCCAGATCTCTTCTGGTAAAACCGTAGCGGGAGGCGATGATATCGGCCAGGACGGCCGCCGTCAATTCACCATACTCCTCTTCCGGCTGGGCGTTTGTTTCGAGCTCCAGCTTCGAATCGTTGAAACAGAGACTGTGGGGTCCGAATTTATACCGCGGATGAAAGAGATAGTAGTGGGCCAGGCTGTAGCTCTCCACCCCGCCGACCAGCATCCCCTGATACTCCTCCCCGACAATCTTGTTGAAACCGCTGATGATCGTCTGGAGGGAACCGGCGCACAGTGTATTCAGGGTATACCCCGCCGGGTCCTCGCTCAGGCCGGCCAGTGTCCAGGCATGCCGCCCCACATTTGCCGGCAGACTGCTCTGCATTGACTGGCTGTAAATGCACATATCGAGAGCGCCCGAGTCTATTCCCGCCCGCTCAAGCGCCACCTTCATCGTATGCGCCGCCAGATCCTGAACCCTGACGGTTTTTAACGAACCCATATATCTTCCGATCGGTGTCCTCACCGCGCTGACAAATACCGTCTCTTTCATTGGGCACCTCCTTCCCGGCCTTCGTTCTTCTGCCCTTCAAGCCGTTCTATAATAATGGCCCCTCCGATGCCGCCACCGCAGCACAGGGTGGCCAGACCGTACCGTTTATCGGTGCGCTCCAGTCCGTAGAACAGCTTGGTCGTGATGATGCAGCCGCTGGCGCCGAGGGGATGCCCGAGTGCGATCGCGCCTCCCCAGAGGTTTACGTTTTCGTCGAGCCATTTGTCGTCGATCCCGTACATCTCCTTCCACTTCCGCATGACAGCGAGAGACTGACCCGCAAAGGCCTCGTTGAGCTCCACCACATCCATATCGGTCAGGGTCATCCCCGCCTTTTTCATCGCAATCGCGGTCGAGGGAACCGGTCCCCACCCCATAATCTTCGGATCAACACCAGCCAGGCCGCAGCTGAGAATCCGCGCCCGCGGGGTCACGCCCAGTTCATCGGCCTTTTCCCGCGACATGATGAGGCAGATCGCCGCTCCATCATTTCTCCCCGAAGAGCTTCCCGCCGTAACGGTGCCATCCTTCTTGAAGACGGGTTTGAGCTTTGCCAGTCCTTCCAGTGTCGTATCCTTTCGAGGAAATTCATCGACATCGAAGATCCCGATCGTCTCGTCGTCCTTCTCATACCTGACGGGGACGATCTCGGCCTTGAAATCGCCGTTTTCGATTGCCTGCATGGCCAGCTTCTGACTGCGCAGAGAAAACAGATCCTGCTCCTCACGGGAGATATTGTACATCTCCACGAGGTTTTCGGCGGTGATCCCCATGGGGATATTACCGTACCTTTCCACCGGGGCCGCTCCGGGTCCTCCGCTCGTGATCGAGTCCAAGAGTTTTACCTCACCGTTACCGAAGGAGTGGTTGTCGGTGTCGGAGAGAAAATACTCTCCGCCACTCATCCATTCAACCCCGCCGGCCAGGATGACGTCGGCAAAACCGTTCTTGATAAACTCGTACCCCTCCATGATCGAGAGCATTCCCGAGGCACAGGCGATAGTGTCGGTAAATGCGGGCACCTCTTCGGGAAGCCCGATCATCATAACAAGGTTCCGTGCCGTATTCGCAACAATCGTATTCTGTTTGACGTGTCCCATAATGACATAATCGTACATCTCGGGCTTGATCTTAGGGCCGTTCCGGTCAACAACTGCCTTCGCCGTCTGCCCCAGCAGGTCCCAGAACGGAAGATTCTTGATCGTCCCGCCGTGCCTGCCAATGGCACTCCTGGCCATATCAACAATTACTACCTCTCTCATTACAACCTCCTCAACGTCCCGTCTCTGTGCTTCAAAGCACAGACCTGCGGGACTGTGTTATCTGTCTTTACCTTCGCCCTGGCCAGGCCCTCGTACCGCCAGCACTAAAACGTGATGTCCGTTCTCGGTTTTCTCTCTCCCGAGGTATAGTCGTACCAGCCCTTTCCCGTCTTTCTTCCGAGATCTCCGCTAATGACAAGCTTTTCCAGGATCAGGGAGGGGGCGAATTTCGGATCCTTATACCCCTCGTAGAGGGTCTTAAATACATTATATCCAATCTCGACACCGACAAAATCTGCCAGTTCAAAGGGTCCCATGGGATGATTGAGACCGAGCTTAATCGCCTTGTCGATGTCTTCAAGGCTGGCAACCCCTTCCAGCAGACATTTAAAGCATTCCGCCCGGAAGGCCGCATTGGCGCGATTGACCAGGAAGCCCGGTACATCCTTCACGCGGACCGTTTCTTTTTTCATCTTCGCCGCGAGCTCCTCAGTCGCCTTGATCGACTGTTCGGAGGTCTTCAGTGCGGGGATAACCTCAACCAGACGCATGACCGGAACGGGGCTGAAGAAGTGCATCCCGATAAACCGGTCAGGGCGCTTAGTCGCTGCAGCCAGTGTGGTGATCGGAATGGACGATGTGTTCGATGCAAAAATGACCTCTTCGCCGCAGATGGCATCGAGCTGCTGGAAGATGGTCTTCTTGACCTCCATATTCTCAAACGCCGCCTCGATGATAAAATCCACGCTTTTGGCGGCCTCGAATTCGACCGATTTGCTGATGCGGCCCAGGATTGCATCCTTGTCCGCCTCTGTAATCTTTTCCTTCGCGACCCGCTTTTCGAGAAGCTTCGTGATGTTGCCTAAACCCTTGTCAATGAAATCCATCTTAACATCGTTCATGATGACATTGTAGCCGGCCTGGGCTGCAACCTGCGCGATGCCGCTCCCCATCAAACCTGAACCTACTACCATGATTGTTTTAATTTCCATTTTTGGAACCCCTTTATCTTTCAATACTGTTTTTTCTGTCTCTCTACTGTGCAACGACAGGACACCCCCGGCATCTATACCCGCACCGGTGCATCTCTACCTTCCGACGAAGGCCGGTTTGCGCTTCTCCATGAAGGCATTGGCGCCTTCCTTCTGATCCTCGGTCCCGCAAAGGTAACTCCAGTGCATAGACTCAAGGTCGAGCCCTTCATGGAGGGTCATATTGAGTCCGTGATTGATCACCTCTTTTGCAGCCCTCACGGCAAGGACGGGTTTGCTCGCGATGAGCACCGCCATTTCTTTTGCCTCATCCAGCAGCTTCTCCGGTTCCACCACGGCATTGACAAGACCGATGGCCGCGGCCCGCTCAGCACTGATGAACTTCCCCGTATAGATCAGCTCCTTGGCAATACCGGCACCCACGAGCCGTGGGAGACGCTGGGTTCCCCCACCCCCCGGGATAATGCCGAGATTTATCTCCGGCTGCCCGAACTGGGCCTTTGACGAGGCGATTCGGATATCGCAGCTCATGGCAAGCTCCAGTCCGCCCCCCAGACAGTATCCGTTGGCAGCACAGATAACGGGCCGCGAAAAATCCTCCATCTGCTGGTAGAGGGGCCGCGTTGTCTGCAGACGGGTTTTTGCCTTTTCCTGTGTCAGTTCCGGAAAGGACTTGATGTCGGCACCGGCAACGAAGGCCTTCCCCGTCCCCGTAAGGATCACGGCCTTGACCTCATCCAATTTCCCCGCGAGTTCGCTCATTATGGCCGAAAGCTGATCCCTGACGGCAGTGATCAGGGGATTCATGGGGGGATTGTTGATCGTTATGACGGCAATTTCATCTTCGATTACATAGCTGACAACCTGTTCGCTCATAGGTCCTCTCCTCTTCTGTAAAAACTGCGTCTCTGTCCATCCGTAGGGCCCCGCGCGCGAGACTCTTATAAACAAAAGCTATTCCGGCAGGTCTGCCGGACCCAGCTTTTTACCTTCCTCATCGTAGCAATACCAGCCGATGCCGGTCTTGCGCCCCAGTTCACCCCGCTCCACCTTCCTGCGAAAGCTCTCCGGGGGATGAAACTTTTCGTCCCCCGTATCCTCATAGACGGCCTTATAGGCATTGTAGGCCACATCGAGACCAGCCATGTCGGAGGTCTCAAAGGGCCCCATGGGGCGTCCGAAACCGAGCCGCATCCCCTTATCCACGTCCTCCACGCTCACCACACCCGCTTCGACCATCCTGATCGCCTCAACACTACTGGGATAGTTGATTCGGTTCAGGGCAAAGCCGGCAACATCGCGGTTGACGCGAATCGTCTCCTTCCCCAGGGATTTGCATATCTCTTCGACGAGGACGATCGTCTCCTCTGATGTCTCTGAAGTCCTGATCAGCTCCACGATCCGCATCATCGGCACGGGGCTGAAGAAGTGGGCCCCTAGGA
>CAYXUH010000090.1:0-7074 GCA_964468685.1 uncultured Syntrophaceae bacterium
CTCGGAGGCCGAGTACACAGACGCGCCGCTTTCACTGGCCACAATCACGGCGACCGTTCTGCCGAAGTCTATGCCCCTGCAGAAGGCTTCCGCCTCGCGCCCGCCTGTGCCGTTGCCGATGGCAATGGCCTCGATATCGAACCGCTCCACCATTTTCTTTACTGTCTCTTCCGATTCCTTCACGCGGTTGCGCGGTTGGAGCGGGAAGATCGTATCGTTGTGCAGAAGCTTTCCCTGCGGGTCGAGGCAGACAACCTTGCATCCCGTACGCAGGCCGGGATCGATGGCAAGGACCCTCTTCTGACCAAGGGGAGAGGCAAGGAGCAGATTTCTGATATTCTGCGCGAACACCCTGATCGCCTCTCCGTCCGCCCTGTTTTTGCTTTCAAGACGGATCTCCGTTTCCATGGAGGTTGAAAGAAGACGCTTGTAACTGTCTCTCACCGCGAGGCGAACCTCCTGCGCGGCCGCGTTATCACCCTTTACAAAATGCTTCTCCAGGATATCGACTGTCTTTTCCTCATCGGGGAGAACGCGAAAGATGAGGAATCCCTCGGCAGCGCCGCGGCGGATAGCCAGGACACGGTGCGATGGCGCCTTGGCAAGGGGTTCCTCCCAGTCAAAGTAATCCCTGTATTTTGCCCCCTCCTCTTCCTTGCCGCGGGCAACCTTTGCGTGTATGACGGCCTTCCCGGCGAACAGCTCCCGGAGGGCGTCTCTGACCGGTGCGTCCTCGTTGATCCACTCCGCGATGATATCGCGGCCCCCGGCGAGCGCGTCTTCGATGGTCTCCACGCCCTTTTCGGGATCGACGAAGGCAGCCGCCTCCGCCTGCGGATCGATGTTGCTCTGCTCAAAGAGCTTCGCGGCCAGCGGTTCAAGCCCGCGCTCCTTTGCCATCATGCCGCGGGTACGTCGTTTCGGTTTATAGGGTAGATAGATGTCTTCCAGAACGGCCAGGGTCTCGGCAGACAATACCTTTTTCTTCAACTCGTCGGTAAGCTGGCCCTGTTCCTCCAGCGATTTGAGGATGGCATCTCTGCGCTTGTCCAGCTTATCGAGCTGTTCGAGCCGGTCGCGGATGGATATGACGTTGACCTCGTCAAGCCCCCCGGTTACCTCCTTGCGGTATCGGGCGATGAAGGGAACGGTTGCCCCCTCTTTCAGAAGTAGAAAGGTTGCCCGTACCTGTTTCTCTTTAAGCTGCAGTTCCCGTGCGATCTGTGCGACATGTGTTTCCGTCATCTGTATTTTGAACTCCGTATGGTTTCTATTTTTCAGAGAATTGACAGGTCACAGGACGTCGAGGGTGGAAAGACATCCGAACCCGTTCCGGTATTCCAACGTTTTCTCAGGGATATTCTTAACTGAAGGGCATGACATATCGGTACATCATCCAGAAGTGTGAAAAGGTTCCCATCATGACGAAGACATGAAAGATCTCATGAAATCCGACGATCCGGGGCCAGGGGTTTGGTCTCTTGACTGCGTAGATCACGGCGCCCGTGGTATAGAACAGTCCGCCGATGAGAAGCCACAGCACTCCCCCGAGGTGAAGGGTTTGTATCAACGGCCATATGGCCACAAGGGCGATCCACCCGACGGCGATATAGATAAGGGTGTAGATCCACCGCGGGGCCTGCGTCCAGAAGACCGTCATGACTATGCCGCTTGCGGTCAGGCCCCATATGGCTCCGAACAGGCTCCACCCCCAGGCGCCTCTCAGGGGGATCAGACATACGGGGGTATAGGTGGCGGCGATCAGTATGAAGATCATCATGTGATCGATCTTCCGGAGACACTGGCTGATCTCTTCCGAGACAGGCAGCCAGTGATACAGGGTGCTTGCCGTATAGAGCAGGATCATTCCCGCGCCGAATATGGAAAAGGCCACGATGTGGACGGGTCTGACGGGGTGCGTGGAGCCCCATATCAGGAAGACCAGCCCGGTTATGGCAAGGACAAGACCTATGAAATGGGTAAGTCCGCTCACGGGATCCTTCAACTTTATCATGGCAATATTTCTCCTGTTAGATACAAAAATTTCCGGCTCGCAATAAGATGCTACGGGGCACAGTGCTGTCAATCGGTGTATCCCCCCGGCCTGGATTACGGCTGTCTCAAGCCGGTGGTCAATACTAGTAATTCGCGGATATGTTGTCAATGAGTAACTTTGATCTGAAGGGCGCAGGGGAAGGGGGATTATAAGCAAAAACGCAAGAAAACACTTGCATTACGTTCCCATTGTTATAGAAGTAACAAAAAGTTCTACTCGAACAGGAAAGGAAACACGAAATGCAGATAATACACCAGAGGTGGTTCTACATCCCCGTTATGATTATAGCCATGATATTGTTTGCCGCGCAGGCGTGCGATAAGGGGGCGGAAAAGTTTCCTGAAGGCACGGTGGCAGTGGTCAACGGGGAGATAATCATGCAGGAAGAGTTCAATGCGGAACTGTCCATGATGCAAAAACAGCTTCCCGATATAGATCAGTCAGATAACGAAAAGCTCTCTGAAATAAAACGAAATCTCCTTGAAAATCTTATTGCCCGAAAGGTGCTCTACCAGGAGAGCCAGAAAAAGGGAATAGAAGTGGACGATGCGATTGTCAATGAACGGCTTGCGACCATAAAAAAACGATTCCCAAAGGAAGATAGTTTCAATGAAATGCTTGGGAAGCTGCATCTTACTGAAGATGTTCTGAAGATCCAGTTACTCAAAGGGATAGCAATTCAGAAGCTTATAGACCAAGAGGTTATAGCCCGGATCGAAATATCGGACAAAGAGACGAAGGAATATTACGATAAAAACCCTGACCTTTTTAAGCAACCCGAAAAGGTCCAGGCACGTCACATCCTTATTAAAGTTGAAACGGGGGCGAGCGAAGCTGAGAAATCAAAAGCCCTCAAAAAAATCAAAGGTATACAGAAAGAGTTGAAAGCGGGGAAAAAATTTGTAGAGCTTGCCAAGAAATATTCTCAATGTCCCAGCAGCGCTGATGGTGGTAACCTCGGCTACTTCGCGCGGGGGCAGATGGTAAAATCCTTTGAAGACGCGGCTTTTTCTATGCAAAATGGAGAAATAAGCGACATAGTCGAGACCACCTTCGGCTATCACCTGATACAAGTGGAAGGCAAAACACCAGAAACCATAAGCGATTATAAGGATGTTACGGACAAACTTGTCCCGTACCTGAAACAGGTAAACGCGGGGGAAGAGGCGAAGAAATATATTGAAGGACTGAAGGAAAAGGCAAAGATAGAGAGGTTTCTTTCCGTAGAGGTAAAACAGGACTCAGCCGAATAGCCTTGTATAATCTCGGCTTTATAGGGGTAATCAGGCCTGGCCTTCATAACAGGGCCGATTGTGATGAGACGGGGGAGGCAAGAAGGGGATTCTCTTCTCTTGACATTTCGCTGATTACTTTGTAGGAATTGCCCCTGTAGTGGGTTGATGTGATATCCATGTATGGCAGTGTCAAAGCGGAGGGGGGACAGTGCTCCATGAAATCGATCGTGGTACTCCTGATTGTGCATACATAAGCATCATACGAAAGGAAAGGTAGAAATACCTTTCCTTTTTTTATTTCCACGGACAGACGACAAGTCATATACAATTCAATGAAAGAGAGGAGATATTTATGGATTTTGAAAACATTCGCTATGAGAAACAGGGACACATTGCCACGTTGACGCTGAATCGCCCGCCGGCCAACTCGGTGAACCTTGCCACATTGGTCGACATTGAAGGGGCTCTCGATGAGGCCGAGCAGGACAAAGAGGTGCGGGTGCTCGTTATTACGGGGGCCGGTGAAAAGGGGTTCTCCGCCGGCTTCGACGTCAGTGACGCCGCCAATGGCCATATCAGCGGTCCCAAGGGGCAGGAGGTATGGACGCGGATCGATCGCTTTCCCAAGCCGGTCATAGCGGCAATCAATGGCTATGCCTTTGGGGGTGGGTGCGAACTGGCCATGGCGTCGACCTTCAGGGTCATGCAGGAGGGCGCGAAGATTGGCCTGACGGAGCTCAACCTCGGCATCATCCCCGGATGGGGCGGGACACAGCGCATGCCCCGGATACTGGGGAAATCGAAGGCCCTCGATATGATCCTCTTCAGCAAACGCCTGCCCGCCGGGGAGGCGCTGGAGATCGGCCTCGTCGACAAGGTCTCGGCCGTGGGGGAACTGATGAAAGACGTCATGGAAATGGCCGAGTTCCTGGCACAGAGGCCTCCGCTTGCCGTCAAGGCCGTCCTGAATGCGGTGAATACCGGTTTAGAGAAGGGACTCGACGAAGGGACAAAGGTGGAATGGGAAGGGACTCAGACAGTATCATCGTCAAAGGACGCCATCGAAGGGTTCACCGCCTTTATGGAAAAACGCGCGCCCAATTTTACGGGAGAATAACGTATTATATAAAGGAGAATGCATTATGAAACTGGAAGATGTAAAGAAGATTACTATGATCGGCGCCGGAGACATGGGGCATGGCATCGCCGCCAATTGCCTCCTCGGCGGGTACACGGTGGTGCTTCGCGATATCAAGCAGGAATTTGTTGATCGTGGTGTTGAACTTATCAAGAAGAGTCTGGCCAAGTTCAAGGAAAAGGGAAAGATTACCCCCGAGGCCCACGACGACGCGCTGGCACGGCTGATCCCCATGGTTGATCTTGCAGAGGCGGTCAAGGATGCCGACTTTATCATCGAGGCGGTCCCGGAGAAGCTGGAGCTCAAGAAGAGCGTGCTTGCCGAACTCGACAAGCTTGCCCCCAAACATGCCATTCTTGCCTCCAATACTTCCAATATCAGCATTACCGAGCTTGCGACGGCAACGAACAGGCCGGACAAGGTGATCGGGTACCACTTCTTCAACCCCGCCATCCTGATGAAACTGGTTGAGGTCACCCGTGGGGGCAAGTCCTCTGATGAATCGATCCAGATCGGCTACGAGCTGGCAAAAAAGATCAATAAGGTCCCCGTCATTGTCGAGAAGGACTCCCCCGGGTTCATCTACAACCGTGCCAACGAACCCACACTGGCCTTCCTCTCCAAGATCCTGGAGGCGGGTCATCCCACGCCGGAGGAGTTCGACGCGGCGATAAAGCCCTTTTCACCCATGGCGCCCTTTGAGCTTCTGGACTACGTGGGGATCGATATCGCCTTCCACGGCATGGAATACTTTGCCGAGGTCCTCTCTCCCGAATACAAGCCGTCCGAGGCCATGGCGGCCTATATCACGTCGGGCAACCTGGGGAAGAAAACCGGGAAGGGACTCTACGACTGGTCGAAGGGAAGGCCCGAAATCGACCTCTCCAAGGCAACCAAAGAGTATGACATGAATCACCTGATCGCCCTGCAGGTCAACGAGGCCACCAAACTGATCGATGAGGGTGTCTGCACTGATCCCAAGGAGATCGATCTCGCCATGGCAAACGGCGGCGGCTCGCCCTTCGGTCCCTTTGCCTTGGCAAAGGCGATTGGCTACGACGTCCTGAACGCGAAACTGGACGAGATCTACGACAAGTTCAAACTGGAGATCTTCAAGCCCACGAAGCTCATGAAAGAGGGCAAGATCGTAGTCTAGCAGTCCGTCCTGTATCTTCAAAAAGAGAGAGCACGGCCCCGGTTTTTAAGGGCCGTGCTTTTTTATGTATGCTTGGGATTGCCCTAAATACATAATAAAATCAGAAACGTCATTGACGAACACCCGAAAAAGGTGTACGGAAATCACGAGAAACAGATTTCTTGTCAGCATATCAACCAAGGGGGTAAACCAATGGAACAGGTACTCGATCCACGGCTGCCGCTTCTCCAGAATGCCGATCTGGAAAACAAAGTTGTCCTGTTGCGGGTTGATCATAATGTCGTCAAAAAGGGGCGGATTCAGGACCCGTTCCGAATAGACCAGACCATTGGGACCCTCTTCAATATCGTCGCGCGCGGCGGCAGGCCTATTATCATGACGCACGTGGGCAGGCCGCGAGACAAGGATACCGGCAGGATCCTCATCGACGAATCGACGTCGATAGAACCGATCGCGGGGTATCTGGAGCACAAACTGCACGTCAAGATTCATGTGCCGCGTCTGGACGGAGGAGGGGAGGCGGGGATCCCGGGGATCGACACCTCGATCAATCTCGCCATCAGGGACCTCAGAGAAAAAAGGGTCGATGCCATCTATCTCCCCAATACCCGGTGGTTCCGGGGCGAAGAGGCCCCGCCGGCTGAAAGAGAGCCCTTTACCCTCCAACTCGCCGGTCTGGCGGACATCTTCGTGAACGATGCCTTCGGCTCATGGCAGCCGCACGCGTCCACCTGTGACATCACCCGCCATCTCCCCTCATTCGCGGGGTTCCTCATGCAGCGGGAGATCCGAAATCTCTCACGCGTCCTCGATCCAGAGAGGCCCTTCGTGTCGGTTGTCGCGGGCGCGAAATACAATACGAAGATAGGGCCGCTGAGCGAGATCTACAAAAAGGTCGATACGCTCATCCTGGGGGGCGTGATTTATAATACCTATCTCTGCGCAAAGTACGGTGTCTCCATACAGGGGGTATCGCCTGAGGACATTGAGGCCGCGGCCGGATTGGTAAAAATGGACGCGTGCAACGGGAAGATTGTTGAACTCCCCTATGTCTATGAATCGGATACCATGGAGGGAAAGATAGAGGGGCATTTCAAGGTCCGCGACGTCAGACAGTTGAAAAAGGGGATGAAGCTCGGCTACGTCCTCGACATCGCGAAGGAATCCTTTGACGATCCCCTCGTCGTTGATACGATAGGTTCCGCGCGGACCATCTTTGTCAATGCCGTCATGGGATACACACCGCATTTTACCGAGGGATCGACCGTGCTGGACCAGAAGATCGATCACAACCACGAGGCGAGGAAACTGTACGGCGGCGGGGATACCCTCCAGGAGTTCAAGGACCTCAACCCCGGTCTCTACCTCTCGGTCATGGATGACTCCCAGTACTACTTCTTCACCGGAGGCGGGACCGTTCTGAAGGCGATCGAACAGGAAACAGCCTACGGCCTCGACCCGGTCAAGGCACTGATTAAAAACGGCGGCA
>CAYXUH010000091.1:0-6578 GCA_964468685.1 uncultured Syntrophaceae bacterium
TCTGACTGCCACCAGGTATCAACAATGGGGCACTCGCCGCGTCCGATGAGATTGTAGTACCAGTTCCACGCCTCGGGGTTGATCGGCTCGCCAACCGTGCCGAGTATCCTCAGCGAGGAGATGTCCGCACCCTTCACCCACTCGTCGCCCTCTTTGGCGATGGCGCGGATGGCGGTCGGAGCGGTGTAGAAGATATTGACCTTGTACTTCTCCACGATCTGCCAGAAACGGCTCATATTGGGATAGTTCGGAACCCCTTCATACTGGATCGACGTGGCGCCGTTGCAGAGAGGTCCATAGACGATATAGCTGTGCCCGGTAACCCAACCGATATCGGCGGTGCACCAGAACATATCGCCCTCCTGGTAATCGAAGACCATCTTGTGTGTATATGCGACAAACACAAGGTATCCTGCCGTGGTATGCACAACACCCTTCGGCGTCCCGGTGGAACCCGATGTATAAAGGATAAAGAGGGGATCTTCCGCATCCATCCACTCCGGCTCGCAGTTGGCGTCAACCTTTGCCATCTCTTCATGCCACCAGAGATCCTGGCCATCCGTCCAGTCGCACTTGATCTTGTCTCCGACGCGCTTCACGACAATGGTCTTCTCAATGGAGGGACACTGCGCTACCGCCGTGTCGGAATTTGTCTTCTGAGGAATAGCCTTGGCACCGCGGAATGTTCCGTCGCAGGTAATAAGAACCTTGGCCTCGCTGTCCTGTATCCTGTCCTTCAGCGCATCCGCGGAGAATCCCCCGAAGACGATGCTGTGGACTGCGCCGATACGCGTGCATGCCAACATGGAGGTGACCAGTTCGGGGATCATGGGCAGATAGATAACGACCCTGTCGCCCTTCTTGACACCCTGGGCCTTGAGGACGTTTGCGAACTTGCATACGTCTTCATGCAGCATCTTGTAGGTAATACCCTTCTCTTCACCGGGCTCGTTCCCCTCCCACTGGATGGCTACCTGATCGCCACGTTTCTCAAGATGTCTGTCGAGGCAGTTGTAGGAGACATTCAGCTTGGCACCCTCAAAGTACTTGATAAAGATGTCGCCTTTCCTATGATCGAAGTTATACTCCTCGACCTTGTCCCACTTCTTGAACCAGGTCACATATTCATCCGCTATCTCGCCCCAGAAGCCATTCGGGTCTTCAATGGAACGTTTATAGAGCTTTTCGTACTCTTCCTTGCCCTTGATGTGGGCCTTTGCTTTTATCCCTTCAGGGACAGGATACACTGCTTTCAATTCTACCTTTGCTTCCGCCATTGCTTTGCTACCTCCATTTATTGTTTTCTATACAACACACGATACGACTCAGTAACTCCATCCCCCCGTCCTGCCCGGAGAACTCCTCCACAATCCGGGATTTGCCTGCCGGGGAACAACCCAAGGTCAGAATATGACTAAAGGTCATTTAGCTGAGTGAAGTAATCAAAAAAAGGGGTCTGTGTCAAGGAAAAAAACTCAAGATCCCTGCCCGAACAATTACACCTTGACAAATAGTTCAAATTATGGTGAAAGGGTCAGCTTACACATATTGAGAGAGGCTTATCACTAATGAAAAAGAACCTAACGAAATTGAGCAACATCAAAAGAAAAAGGACTCACGGCTTCCGCGCCCGAATGGCAACGAGGTGGGGCAGGCAGATATTGAACAGAAGAAGGGCAAAGGGAAGAAAACGCCTTGCAGTTTAACCCTGAACACAAAAGATAATGCCCATACAGTGCCTTTCAGCGGCGGGGATGTACTCCGAATCGCATGGAAAAACAATCCTTCGGAAAAAAGGAACGAATACGCAAGAGGAAACAGTACCTAAACATATACCGAAGGGGGGGGCGGGTTCACTCAAACAATTTCATTGTCATACTGAGCCCCAATCCATCGGGGGAAAAGAGGCTTGGAGTAGCGGTCAGTAAAAAGGTAGGAAACGCGGCACAGAGAAACAGGATCAAACGCCTTTTAAGAGAATTTTTCAGATTGAACAAAGACGGGCTACCTGATTCAAAAGACATGGTGATCATAGCAAAAAAGGATGTCTCTTCGCTCAAGTACCAGGATATCAGTCTGGAACTGGCGGAGCTTTTGGAAAAGAGGTAATGCCCATGCGGATCCTGGGAGATGTTTTAATCTCTTTCATACGGTTTTACCAGGTAGCCATATCTCCTTATTTTCCTCAACGTTGCCGTTTCTATCCTACGTGTTCTGAATATACCATAACTGCTATTAAGCGCTATGGGCCTTTCAGAGGCACCCTTCGCGGGTTTCTGCGCATACTCAGGTGCAATCCTTTTCATCCCGGTGGATACGATCCAGTAAAATAGTCAATTATGGAGGTCTTTAATGGATAAGAGGACACTTCTCGCCGTTGTCCTGTCGTTAGCGTTATTGATGGGATACCAGTATTTTTTCCCGAAAGCCCGGCCCTTTACACGGGTTGAGCCCGTTCAGAATACCGAAGAAGCCCGGGACAGGGGCCAGGTGGGCACCGCCGATCAGGCCACCCAGGGGGAGCCGGTCATTGAACACCAGAAATCACTGGTCAAAAGAGACGAAAATAAAGGGACCGGCAAGGACGTTGTCGTCGAGGGGGCACTGTATAGGGCCACCTTCAATACCGGGGGCGCGGGACTAAAATCCTTCAAGCTGAAAGGGTATCGTAAGGATCTGGCAGAAGATTCACCGCTGGTAGAGATGGTGGGCATAGGGCAAGGCGCAAACTGTCCTCTCGCCTCAACCTTTCCGGAATCCAGCATCGATATCCCCGCCGATGCCCTCTACGAAGCAAGCGCGGACTCGATAGATTTCACCGATGCCGCGGGCGCGAAGGATCTGGTCTTTTCCTGGTCATATCCGGGCGCAATCAAAGTGGACAAGGTCTATACCTTTTATCCTGACAGATACTCCTTTGATCTCGAGGTCAGGGTGACCAACCTGTCGGATGAAACCATCAAGCAGGAGGCCCTCCTCACCTGGAATCAGTATGTCGATCCCACTGACAAGGGAAGCAGGTACAGTCATGAAGGACCTATCTCATTCATAAAAGGCAAGACCGTTCAGGAGAAGGTCAAAAAACTGGGGGAGAGAAAGTTCAGCGACCCGGATGTGTCATGGGGCGGATTCGAGACGAAGTACTTCATTTCAGCCATGATCCCGGAGCAACCCTCCCTCACGCGGTTTGTCGTTTCCAAGGATTCCGGTAACACGGTCTTTTCCGATCTCGAGGGGCCTAAAACCATCATCCCCCCCGGTCAGTCGGGCGCATTCAGGTATGCCCTGTATCTCGGCCCGAAGGAGCATGACCGGTTGCTGGCACAAGATGTCGGCCTTGAAAACGCCATAGACTTCGGATCGTGGGTGAAGTGGCTTGCCCTTCCGCTCCTCAAGGCACTCAAGTGGATCGTCAAATATGTCCACAACTATGGGGTCGCGATCATTCTCATTACCATTCTGGTCAAGCTCATCTTCTGGCCGCTGGGTAACATGAGTTATCGATCGATGAAGGGGATGCAGAAACTCCAGCCCCAGATGAAAAAGCTTCAGGAAAAATACAAAGACGACAAGGCCAAACTGCAGCAGGAAACAATGGCCCTCTACAAAGCGAACAAGGTAAATCCGATGAGCGGGTGTCTCCCCATGCTGATCCAGCTCCCCGTCTTCTTCGGCCTGTACCGGGCACTGCTCTACTCCATAGAGCTGCGTCATGCCCCCTTTGTTTTCTGGATACAGGATCTATCGGCCAAGGATCCGTACTACATCACCCCCATTGTTATGGGCGCGACCATGTTCCTCCAGCAGAAGATGAGCCCGGCACCGGGCGGAAACGAGATGCAGGCGAAGATGATGCTGTGGATGCCTGTTATCTTTACCTTTCTTTTCCTCAGTTTCCCGGCGGGTTTGGTCATTTACTGGCTGTTCAACAACGTCCTGAGCATCGGCCAGCAGTACTACATAAACAAGCAGAGCTCCTAGCATGAGGTAACAGGCATGAAAGCTGTTTTAGATATAGAAGGAAAAACAATAGATGATGCCATACAAAAGGCCTGCGATTCATTTAACGTCCCGAGAGAAAAACTTGACATAGAGATACGTGCCGAAGGATCAACAGGATTTTTGGGAATTTTTGGAACAAAACCGGCGCGCATCAGGGCACGGATCCTGTCAATCGACATCGACATGTATACCGACGCGAAAGAAGAACCGTCACCGGTACAGGATGCCTCGCATGATACAGAAGCCGCCCTCGAGGCAAAGGCATTTGTTGAAGGGATGCTCACGCGCATCGGGTTTGATTTTCCCGTCACCGTGAAACCAAACGGGGGAGAATATATCGCCCTCAATATTAAGGGTGACGGAGGCGGCCTGCTCATAGGAAAAGGGGGACAAACCCTGGACGCCATACAGTACCTCACCAACAAGGTCCTGAGCAAAAACGGAAACGGCGGGAAACGGATCCTCCTGGATACGGAAAATTACCGGGAAAAGAGGGGGGGGAATCTGACCGCCCTGGCCGAGAAACTGGGGGAAAAGGCCAAGAAAACCAGGAAACCCGTTACGGTCAATCCGATGAACGCGCACGACCGCAGGATCATACATATGGCGCTGCAAAACGACAAGGAGCTGACCACCCACAGCCGTGGAGAAGGCACCTTCAGAAAAATCATCATCGTCCCCAAAAAGAGCGGCACGACAAAGCCCTGACACGGGGCGCCGAAAGTTACGCCATGCTGGCACACGACGACACAATAGCGGCCATAGCCACGCCACCCGGTGTGGGGGGAATCGGTATTGTGAGGGTGAGCGGTCCGGGCGCTGAGGATATCTGCCGGGCCCTCTTCAGACCGGCTACAGCTGAAGAATCACTGAAAACCCACCACCTCTACCACGGCGACATTATATCATCCGAAACAAGAGGCGCTATCGATGAGGTACTGATTGCCCTGATGCGGGGCCCTCATTCCTATACGGGAGAGGATGTCCTCGAGATACATTGTCACGGCGGGAACCTTATCCTGCAGGCCGTTTTGAACGAGGTCATCAAGGCCGGAGGCCGACTGGCGCAGCCGGGGGAGTTCACCAAAAGGGCCTACCTCAACGGCCGCATGGACCTGTCGCAGGCGGAAGCGATCATGGATCTGATCACCGCGCGGACAGACCGGGGCCGCGCCCTCGCCCTTGCCGGGCTCAAAGGAACCCTGTCGGAAACACTGCAATCCATTCGCTCCGATCTGATCGACATCCTCTCCTCCCTCGAATCTACGATAGACTTCAGTGAAGAAGACATCTCCCCCTCCTCTGATTCCACCACACACAACAATATAGAGGATATCATCACCCGCATCGACGGCATCCTCGCAACCTACCGGGAGGGAAAACTCCTCAGGGACGGTCTGACCGTCGTCATCACGGGGCGGCCCAATGTGGGAAAATCGAGCCTTCTCAACAGGCTCCTCGGCGAGAGGCGCGCCATTGTTACCTCCATCCCGGGAACCACCCGTGACTTTATCGAGGAAACCATCAACATCGGGGGAATCCCCGTCACCCTGACCGATACGGCGGGGGTGAGAAGGTCCGCGGAGGCCGTAGAACAGGAAGGGATCGCCTTTGTATGGGAAAAGGCCCTGGCTGCGGACATGGTCATCATCCTCATCGACGGAAGCGAACCCCTGACGGAGGAGGATGCCGAGGTCATAGACCGGAACCGGGAGAAACAGGTCGTCCTGGCCGTCAACAAATCGGACCTTGGGCACCGGACAACCGATGCCCAACTCGGCGAACTGATGCCCGGCATCGAGCCGCTCTGGATATCCGCGAAATATGGTAACGGCATAGACGAGCTGAAGGAAAGGATCCACACGCTTGCATCGGGGGGCGGGGGAAACCCGGCGGCGGGCCTTATCCTGGCCAACCTTCGGCACAAGACCGCCCTTGAGAAGGCCGTGGCATCCCTTGCGGCGGCACATGCCATCCTCTCCCGCGGCAATTTCCCCGAACTGGCCGCCTTCGATCTGAAAGAAACCCTCTATCATCTGGGCGATATCGCCGGAGAGACGACAGCCGAAGATGTCCTTGACAGAATTTTTTCAACCTTCTGCGTCGGGAAATAGGAAGTTTTTATCACCCATATATAAAGGATACCGGGTCATGGAAGAATACCTCCACGAAGACCTGAGCGAAGAGGTCCGATCCATCTCGGGGTACTACCGGTACTTCGAGGAAGGGACCCTCCCCTTCAATGAACGAGACGTCCTGTATCTGGCGGGGATCGGGATCGTGGATAACTCCTGCTGCGGCGCGGGGGGGTTCCCCTTCGTCAGGGTGCCGGGCTACGTCGTCTCCTGGAAAGACAGAACGAACGAGGCGGGCCACGCCATCAGCACCGTCGACCCGATAACGGACGAAGCGGACAGAAAAGAAATACAACGCCTGCTCGGCAGCAAATACCCCTACTCACAGATCAGCTTTTAGACACGAGCGGGATTCCCCTGCTTTGTTGTTTGTTGGCTTCTTCCTTCCTGTAACAAATAAAACCTGAATGAGTCTGTTTGTAGTAGCTTACGATTGGCAAT
>CAYXUH010000092.1:0-6432 GCA_964468685.1 uncultured Syntrophaceae bacterium
TTTTCTGTTTGCCTGCGATTCTCCCGCGAATGCCTCCTGAAGATTCCGGTCTGTTGTGCTCATGGCTTTTTCCTTTCGAAGGTTTATTTGAGCGTTCTTGATGATAATCTATGCACGCCTCCAGAAAAAGCAAGCGTTGGATTAATCGCTGTCTACTCAAATATTTTTCCGGGGTTGAGTATTTGAAGGGGGTCAAAGATTTCTTTGATGGCCTTCTGGATGCGGATGGACTCCGGAGAGAGTTCCATTGGAAGGAAACGCCTCTTGGCGATCCCGATCCCGTGTTCGCCGGAGATGGTTCCACCCATGGAAAGAACCCTGCGGAGAAGGTCTCTGATCCCTTCCTCTATCCGGGCCATGTTCTTCCGGTCTTCCGCGGTGATGTTTACGTGGATGTTCCCGTCCCCGGCATGCCCGTAGGAGTAGACATTCATCCCGTACATCCCTTCGAGTTCGCGCAGGCCGCCGACCAGCTCCGCGATCTTTCCAATGGGGACAACGACGTCCTCGTGGAGGAAGAGCGGAAACCGCTCCTCGATCCGCAGGGAGACTGCCCGGCGAATCTCCCAGATCCGGGCCCTTTTGAGGGAGTCGGGGGCCATGATGACGTCGGTCGCGCCACAGGCCATACAGATCTCGCCGATGGCCTCTGACTGCCTTTCTATGATGTCCTGGACGCCGTCCGTCTCGATAATGAGCATGGCCTTCGCCGTCTGTGCCTCCTCGAAGGGAAGCATGTCTTTCGTTATCTCAAGGCAGCGGTCATCGAGGAACTCAGCGGCGCAGGGGACGTGTCCCCGGATCAGCATGGCGGTGACCGCCTCCATGGCGGATGTCAGCTCAGGGAAGAAGGCGACCATCGTTGTTATGGCCTGCGGGAGGGGGATCAGTTTGAGAATCAGTTTCGTGATGACGCCCAGCGTCCCCTCCGAGCCGAGGAGCAGGTGGCGCAGGTCGTAGCCGACCACTCCCTTCCTCGTCCGCACACCGGCCTCGATGATCTCGCCCGACGGGAGCACCGCCTCAATCCCGAGGACGTAGTCCCGGGTGGTGCCGTACTTGACACAGGAAGGACCCCCGGCGTTCGTGGCGGCGTTTCCACCGATGGAACAGGTGTCCAGGCTCGCGGGATCGGGGGGATAGAAGAGGCCTTTCTCCTTCACGGCATTCTGGAGACCGAGCGTAATGACGCCCGGTTCCACCACCGTGATCAGGTTGTCCTGCTCGATGGCAAGGATACGGTTCATCTTCGCGAGCGAGAGCAGGACACCGCCGAAGAGCGGAACCGATCCCCCTGCCAGACCGGTGCCCAGGCCCCGCGGGGTGACGGGGAAGCCGTGCCTGTTCGCCAGGCGAAGCAGTGCCTGGATCTGCCGCGCCGATGTCGCCACAACGACAAGATCGGGGGTGCAGGAGTCTTCCGTCGCGTCCTTTCCGAATTCGGTAAGCTTTTCGGGGTCCTGGATGACCGCGTCGGCGCCGACGGCCTCTTTGATTGCGCTCAGGATTTCCGGTGTGATGGGTGAGTATGCAGGCATGGTATCAACCCTGTCTAGCCGTATTGTTCAAAACCGGGGAGGTGGAGCCGGTCCTCCAGACGACGGAGGAGCCAGGCGGCCAACGAGGTCAGGACAAGGTAGATTGCCCCGATCACCATAAAGGTCTCGGTGTACCGGAAGCTGTCGGATGCGATGATCTTCCCCTCGCCGGTCAGTTCGATGCAGGTTATCATGTAGGCCAGCGACGAATATTTTATCAGATAGATGATCTCGTTTCCGCACCCCGGAAGCGCCCGGCGGAATGCCTGGGGGAGGGTGACGAAGAGGATCATCTTGATTTGTGAAAAACCGAGCGCCCGCGCCGCGAGCGTCTGCCCGGTCTTGACGGACAGGAAGGCGCCGCGCACATATTCCGACTGATAGGCCCCGCTGCACAGGGAAAACCCGATCACCGCGGCGACAAAGGCGGGCAGGTAGATCCCGATATAGGGGAGGCCGAAATACCATATGAAGAGCTGGACGACGAGGGGAAAACCCCGGAAGACGAGGACATATCCGTTGGCGATCGTCTTGACAAGGGGATTGCCGTAGACCCTGAGCGCCCCGACGGTGACCCCTATGATGATGCCCAACAGGGCGGACGGGATGATCAGTTGGACGCTGACCCACAACCCACTAGCAAGGGCGGAGACGATGTCCGGTTGGAAGAAAAAGAGTTCTCTCATAATCAGGAAGACGAATTTCCGTACAGTTCGGTTATCTTGGAGCAGAATTCCCTGGTCCGGGCATAATCGGCCCGATACAGGACCTTCTCCGGAGGGCCCACCTCTACAATTGAACCATCCTCCAGAAAGACAAGTTCATCCGCTACTTCACTCGCAAAGCCTATATGATGTGTCGACATGATCATGGTCATCCCGTTTGATCTCAGGGTCCGTATAACATCCAGGACCTCCGATATCAACTCAGGGTCGAGGGCCGACGTCGGCTCGTCGAGAAGCATGATCTCCGGGTCCATGGCAAGGGCGCGCGCGATCGAGACACGCTGTTTCTGTCCCCCGGAAAGTTCGGCCGGATACTGATGCATATATTCCGTGAGTCCGACCCTGTCCAGCTCAAGGACGGCCCTGTTTCGTGCCTCATTCCTGCTCAAGCCTTTGACTCGCAGCAGGCCTATCTCTACGTTGTGAAGAGCAGTCAGGTGATCGAAGAGGTTGAAATCCTGAAATATCATCCCCACCTTCTGGCGGTAGTCATAGAGAGCCTTTCCCTTGGCACGGACGATCTCCTCTCCGTCAAGCCATATGCGCCCCCTGTCGGGCTTGATCAGGAAGTTAATGCACTGCAGGAGGGTGCTCTTTCCCCCTCCGGACGGTCCGATGAGGACCTTGAGCTCTCCCCTGTTGATCGATAGGGAGGCATCCTTGAGGACCTCCTTGGCGCCGTACCGCTTTGTCATATGTTCAATTCGGAGGATGGGAGTTGTATCAGCCATATAAAAAATCCTTATGAGGAGTACCCCGGGATACGGACCTTTTCTTCCAGTATCCGAAGCCCCTTTGTTCCGAGATAGGTCAGGATCATGAACATGAACCCCGCCGCAAAATAGAGGGGAAGATGTTCATAGGTCCTCGATGCGACGAAATGCGCGCGGGCCATCATCTCCATAACCCCTAATGCATAGGCAACCGCTGAATCCTTGAGGACGATGGAATACTCGTTTGACCAGCCCGGTATGGACAGACGAAGGGCCTGCGGCAGAATAATCAGGAGGACTGCCTTCCCGTCGCTCATGCCGAGGGCGCGTGCGGCCTTCATCTGTCCCTCGGGCAGAGACATGATCGCGCCCCGGAATATCTGTGACTGGTAGGCCGAACTGATCATCCCCAGCACAATGACGGAGACGGTAAAGGCCGAAAGGTTGATCTGAAGGAGGGAAAACAGGCCGAAGTAGAAGAGAAAGAGGAGGACAAGGAGGGGTACGCCGCGGAAAAACCACACGTACACGGCTATCAGGCGGTGCAGCCATCTGTCGCCGTAGACCTGCCCAACGGCAAGGCTAATGCCCACAATCACGCCGATCATCATCGCCCCCACGACCACCGCTATCGTAACCAGTGATCCCCGGAGGAGATAGGGGAGGGCGCCGTATAGTACGATCAGACTTTCCGTCATTCAATCTCCCGGTTATAAAACAGGGAAGGCACCAGGATACCCCCTGATGCCTTCCATAAAAGACCATGCATGCGAGCGTCTATGGACGCGACATCTATTATGGTTTGTACTTTTCCTTCAGTTCTTCCCAGTAGGGGGAAGCCATCAGTTTTTGGAGTCCCTCGTTCATCATCTTGAGGAGTTCGGTGTCCTCCTTGCGAACGGCATATCCGAAGTCCTCACTGGCCATACCGAAGGTTCCTATAATCTTGACGGGTTTTTTCCTCATGGCGTCTTTCGCGGGGGCATCATCCATGGCGGCCCCGACGATACGGCCGTTCAGGATATCCTCAATCGCGAGGGGTGCTGAGTCGTATTCTACGAGTGAGAAGTCTTTTCCCTTGGCGATCAGATTGTCTTTCATCCACTTCGCCTCGGTGGTGCCTCTCTGAACGCCGATCTTGTTTCCATTGGACAGCAGTTCATCCACCGACTGGGTGCAATCCGCCGGAGCCACGATGACCTGGGCGATTTTCCAGTAGGGGATGGTAAAATTGACCTGCTCTTTTCTCTTGTCGGTGATGCTCATACCGGAGGCGACCATATCGATCTTCTTCGCAACCAGGCTGGGGATAATTCCGTCCCAGTCCATCGGCTGGTGCTTGACCGTGAAACCCATTTCCTTCGCGATCCAATCAACGGACTTTACATCAAACCCGTCCGGAACGCCGTCTTTGTCAACATAGGCAAAGGGTGGAAAGTTGGCATCGATACCATTGATATATACCTTTGCAGACGCCGGCCCCTGCTTAAAATAATAAACGCCGCCTGCGATGACGATGGCCACCAACAAAATCAGAGCCCAAAGAAATTTCTTACCCATGGAAAAATCCTCCTTTTGTATAATAGCTTTTGACGTGTGCGCCGGAAAGGCGCGTATAAAAGCTGCCCCCTGAAAAATGGTGGAGATGAGGGGGCTCGAACCCCTGACCTCGGCATTGCGAACGCCGCGCTCTCCCAGCTGAGCTACATCCCCATTGAAACGCCGTTAGGTGGAGTTCCATATCTCATATAAAGGGGATATGTCAAGCAATTGTTGGCTGGTACCGGCCGCTTCATCAGGAAAACACACCCAGCGATTGCGCCTTTTTGTATACCTCCCTGGCCTTCTCGTGAAGACCCTCCTTCTCGCAGGATTTTACAAGGCCAAGATAGTAAAAAGGATTGTGCGGATCTGCCGCGACGGCCCTTTCAAAGGCCTCTACCGCCAGGGCATGGTGGTTTTCCCCGGCAAGCATGTTCCCCAGACGGTTGTAATATCCCCCCGCGAAGACCGGATCGAGCCGGACAGCTTCTTCGTACGATGCCCCGGCATCCGCCAGTCTTCCCTGCCTGATGAATACATCACCGAGGCTGCAATGGACGAAGGGTTGATCGGGACGACTCTCCAGAGATCGTTGCAGGGCCACCTCCGCGCGGGCAAACTCCCCCGCCTTGGAGAGGGTGTTTCCCAGAGCGTCGTAAAATCGGTGCGCGTCCGACGGCTCTATCAAAACAGCCCTGTTGTAGGCTTCTTCAGCGCCTCCGTAGTCTCCGGCCGCAATGTTGGCATCCCCGAGGCGGCAGAAAAACGCCGGGGCGTCCGGTTCCATCTCCGTGAGCATCGCAAAGACCTCGACAGCCTTGCGCGAGTTTCCCCCCCCCAGGTACGCGTCTCCGAGGGTGGTCAGGAGAGAAACGTCATCGGGCTGAACGGCGACCGCCGATTCACAGATGGCAACGAGACGCCTGTGATTGCCCTCATCCCGGTATATCTTCACCAGTTCATCGAAGGCGAAGCCGGTAAAGATCTTTCTTTCCAGCTCTTTTTTCAGGAGGTCTTCCAGACAGCGCACGGCATCGGATACTCTTCCGCTGTCGCGATAGGCCCATGCCAGGGACATGATGATCGAATCATCTTCCGGGTGCACTTCGGCCAGCTTGAGGTACAGCTCGATCGCCTCCTCGTAGTGTCCCTCGCGCATGTACTCGTCCGCGCGATCATAGAACTCATCGATTCCTGTCTTCTCACTCATAACCTGTTCCCCAATCCCGGCAGGCCGTCTTCTGTCTGGGGTTAACGAAAAAAGGGGCGCAGCCTCTCTAAGCAGCCCCCCGGTTTTGATTTTTTGGTGCCGGAGCTCAGAATCGAACCGAGATGGACTCGCGTCCGGGGGTTTTTGAGTCTTAGCAAGGCAATTGTATAACTTACCAAAAATCAGGCAACTTATTGCTTTATTTTGATATTCCTTAGGAACATTTCGGAAAGGTTATAACAGAAAAGAACCATTTTTAAAACTTTTCTTTCACCAGCCTTTCACCAGTGGGCGAAGCCTAAAAGCTGAGGATAATTCATGGGCGTTTGAATATTTGAATGACCAGGGCGCACCATGATCTCAAAAGTGTTCATACCATTGGTTGCCCAGATCGAAGCTCTGCGGTGACGTAAGTTATGCCAGCTCCATTTCTTCTGGCTTAACTTCTTTACCTTGTCCTCCAAAAATCTTGGGATATCCCCCCAAACATTGAAAACCATCTCCTTTACCTTTGGAATTTTGTAGTCCTTCAGGCATTTCGGTATAGGGATTCTTCTGGGAGTAAGATTTGAGTTTTTGCTCTTTCTGGTCTACAAGGTGATGAGTTCCCCATCAATATCCGCTGATGTTAATCGTATGGCTTCCATAATCCGGCAGCAACCTTCTCCCGTGAATCATGTGCACAGCAGATGGTGAAAGTGTAC